>NZ_MAAX01000114.1 GCF_002162835.1 Nonlabens dokdonensis | reverse complement strand
AAGGTACATTGACTCTAAAGTTTACGGTCACACCTTAGAAAGCACGACAGGTCAATTGATCAAGGAATTGAAAATTGCCATGACCGAAAAAGGCATGCACATTACGGATAAAACACAATCTAGGCTAGAAGAAATACTTCAAAAAGCAGACTTAGTAAAGTTTGCGAGCGCAAGTGGTGATGCGATAAGCGCCAAAGAAGACCGAAATAGAACTAGAGAAATTATTGATAATATTCATAGAGTACTGCCGCCACCTACTGAGGAAGAATTAATGCAAGATGCCAAATACCGTAGACAGCAAGAAATAAAAAAGCGTACTCAAAAAATTGCTTTGGGAATAGGCGCTGGAATTGTAGCTGTGTTGATAGGCTTAGGAATATGGAGTTACATTTCAGGATTTGAAAATGTAAAAGATCAAGTTCTAGGTAATGAGTTAAGAGAACTCACAGAGCAAACCTGGTTAACTAGTGAATATGGAATGCCGCCAGTACAGCTCAATTCACCTGATATTCTTGTACGTCAGGACAGTACCGTGTTAAGCGATAAATTTTCTGTCATAGCAAGTACGGTCGATCAGTTTTCTTCGGGCGACTTAACTGATGATTTTTATATAGGTGTCATAACTTTTACACTTAAAGGAGAACCTACCGAAGATGAGAAAAAGTTATCGCCAGAAATGGTCCATAATAATATGATTAAGGTTTTTGAAGAAATGGGAGCGAGTGACATTCTCATGTTAGATAATGAAGTAGAAATAGATGGCCTTAACGGAGTTTCCCTAGATGGAACCTATCAACTTGACGGTGATTTATATGAATATGAGATATTAATGATGTCTAATAAAATAGGAATCGACCAAATTATTATTTCAAATAAGAAAGATGATGAAGAAGATCCAGATCGTGAATTTGGAAGAATATTAAGAGAGCGCGTGAGAAGCTCTATTTCATTCCCGTCTTTTAGTGATGGTAAAAAGAAAGCGCAACCATGATGGACTGGTTTACAAATATAGAATTTGCGTCTCCAGAAATGTTTTGGCTATTTCTGGGATTACCATTTGTAATTGCTTTTTACATATGGACGTATAACAAACAAAATGCGGCAGTAAAAGTATCTTCCAGTAAAGGCTTTCAGTCTAGTAGTTCCTTTTTAGGCAAACTTAGACCTCTAGTATTTATTTTAAGGTTGCTTGCTCTGTCCTTAATCATTATTGCGCTTGCTAGACCACAAACTACTGACGTTACCACAAAAACCAAAACTACTAATGGTATTGATATCGTGCTTGCGGTAGATGTGAGTGCTAGTATGCTTGCTCGAGATTTAAAACCTGACAGATTAGAAGCGACTAAAGAAGTAGCTGCAGATTTTATAAATGGAAGACCTAACGATCGTATAGGTGTGGTAGTTTATGCAGGAGAAAGTTATACTAAAACACCTATCACAACAGATAAAACTATTTCTTTAAAAGCGATTAAAGACATTAAGTTTGATGGTGTTCTTGAGAATGGTACAGCCATAGGAATGGGACTGGCAACTGCTGTGAATCGCTTAAAAGAAAGTGAAGCGTTAAGTAAAGTCATTATTTTAATGACTGATGGTGTCAATAACAGCGGTTTTCTAGATCCTAAAATCGCTAGCGAGCTGGCAATAGAATTTGACATTAAAGTATACACTATCGGTATAGGAACTAATGGTAATGCGCCTTCTCCTTTTAGAGCAAGGGCAGACGGAACCTTTGAAATGAGAATGGCACCAGTAGAAATCGATGAAGAATTAATGAAGCAAATCGCAACAGACACTGGTGGAAAGTATTTTAGAGCTACAGACAACCAGAAGTTAAAAGAAATCTATGCTGAAATTGATAAACTAGAAAAAACAGAAATCGAACAATTTGAATTCTATAACGTAGAAGAGAAATATCGTGATCTGGTGTTATTAGCGCTTATTTTGATAGCAATAGAGATGTTGCTTAGATATACCGTCTTAAAGACAGTAGCATAGTCTACCGCAAGAGATAATAATCTTTTGAATAATTAAGACAGTCTAAAAGTAATTATTAAAACAATTAAGTACTCTATGTACCTATTAGAAGAAAAAATATATTTCTGGCTTTTGTGCCTCATCCCAGTTCTGGTGGTTCTATTTATAGGACTGTCCTACTGGCGTTACCGTGCACAAAAAAAGTATGCTAACAAAGAAATGCTGGATCATTTAATCCCTAATCGATCCTGGTTCAAACCTATTTTAAAGTTAGTAACCGTTTGTGTAGGAATTGTTTTTCTTGTGCTCGCATTAGTAAATTTAAAAGCAGGCGAAAAAATAGAAACTGTAAATCGTGAAGGAGTAGATATAGTATTTGCAATAGACGTCTCAAAATCTATGCTTGCTGAAGATATAGCACCCAGCCGTCTAGAAAAATCACAACGATTAGTCACAGAAATTATTAATAACCTTGCAAGTGATCGTATAGGCTTAATTGCCTATGCCGGTAGCGCAGTACCTCAACTTCCCATCACTACAGACTACGGTAGCGCTAGACTTTTTCTTCAATCATTAAATACTGATTTAGTATCTAGTCAAGGAACTGCCATAAATGAAGCCATACAGTTAGCAGAAAGTTATTATGGCGATAATACAGAAGCAGCAAAAGTACTGGTCATAATTAGCGATGGCGAAGACCATGAAGGAGAAAGCGTAGCCGTTGCCGAAGCTGCCGCAGAGAAAGGAATACGTATCATTACCATAGGAGTAGGTACTGAAAAAGGCTCTACTATACCTATCAAGCGAGGTGGAATAGTAAGAGAATTTAAAAAAGATCGCGATGGAAAAACGGTCATGACTAAACTAAATCCAGAGACCTTAAAAGAAATTGCCGAAGCTGGAAACGGTGCATACATCGATGGCACAGTTACTGCAACTGTAATTGAACAACTCAAAGAAGAGCTCTCAGGAATTGATAAAGTGGCCTTTGATTCCCAGCAATATGCCGATTTTGAATCACAATTTCAGTGGTTCCTAGGTTTTGGATTATTTTTTTTATTCCTCGACCTATTTTATCTAGAAAGAAAAACTGGCTGGCTACAAAAGTTGAACCTATTTAACGAGTAAGATGATGAAGAATAGCTTTTTAATAGTACTGTGTATTTTAGGAAATTTCGCTTTCGCGAAAGCGCAACAAGAACAACCTACAAATCAAGAATACGAGAACGCGATTGCAAAAGCCCAAGAGTATGCTCAAGATGGAAATTTTAATCTTGCAGAAGCAGCCTACAAAAAAGCAAAAGCAGTAAACCCAAAAAGTACTGACGCTTCTTATAACTTAGGGAACTTGTATTATGAAAGAACTAAAAAATACAACGCTTCAAACAATTATATCGCAGCTGCCGAAGCTGCCACAACAAAAGAAGAAAAGCATAGAATTTTTCATAATCAAGGAAACATTTTATTAGAAAACAAAGAATATAAAAAAGCTGTAGAAGCCTATAAAAATGCTTTGAGAAACGATCCTACAGATGAAGAAACACGTTATAATCTAGCACTTGCCAAAAAAGAAGAAGAAAAACAAGGCGGTGGCGGCGGTGGTGGCGACGATGAAAAAGACAAGAAAGACGATAGTAAAAGCGAGGACGAAGAGAACAAGGAAGGTGATCAAGATGAGAAGTCTGACGGTAAAGACAAAGGCAAAGACAACGAGAAAGAAGGTGATGATAAAAAAGGTGACGGAGAAGGCGATAAAGATAAAGACGGTAAGCCTCAAGATGGTAAAGATGGTAAAGGCGACCCTAAAGAACAAGACCAGAAAGCACCTCAGCAACGCGTAGAAGGTAAAATGACACCACAGCAAATCAGTCAGATACTAGAGGCGATGAATAATGAAGAGCAAAAGATAAGAGATAAAGTAAATGCTAAAAAAGCGAAAGGCGCTGCAAAAAAATCTGAAAAAGACTGGTAATGAAACATCTATTGTACATTCTGTTTTTATTGATAGGAAGTTCTTCTCTTGCTCAAGTAAGTTTTACAGCAAAAACAAGTAGAGATAGAATTGCCGTAAATGAAAGACTACGTATAGAATTTAAAATGAACGTAGATGGCGATAATTTCACGCCACCTAACTTTGTAGGTTTTCAAGTAGTTGCTGGACCTAGTCAGGCTGTCTCACAAAATTGGATCAATGGTAAAAGCAGCATGTCAAAGTCTTATACCTACATTCTCAAACCTACTAAAACTGGTAAGGTTACTATTGCACAAGCTGTGATGACTTATGATGGTAACGAGTATAAAACAATTCCGCAAGTCATA
>NZ_MAAX01000096.1 GCF_002162835.1 Nonlabens dokdonensis | reverse complement strand
TTAATTGCAGCCATAGTATCTGCCGTTTCACCACTTTGAGATATAGCGATTAGAACATCATCTTTATCAATGACTGGATTGCGGTATCTAAATTCAGATGCGTACTCTACCTCAACTGGTATTCTAGCAAGTTCTTCAAAAACATACTCTGCCACAAGCCCTGCATGCCATGATGTACCACAAGCTACTACAATGATGCGCTTTGCATTTAAAAATTTATCTATATGATCATCTACTCCGGCCATTTTAATTAAACCTTGATCAACAAGCATACGACCTCTAAAAGTATCACGTATAGCATCAGGTTGTTCATAGATCTCCTTGAGCATGAAATGGTCGTAACCACCTTTTTCAATTTGCTCTAAATTCATTTGAAGCTCTTGAACATAAGGATCTACTAAGGAATCGTCATGAATTTTTCTCACTTTCATTTCTTTGTGAGTACGTACCACCGCCATCTCTCCATCTTCTAGATAAATAGCGTTTTTTGTAAATTCTAAAAACGGACTTGCGTCACTAGCAATAAAAAACTCTTTGTCTCCTACTCCTATCGCTAGAGGCGAACCCAATCTAGCAACTACAATTTCATTAGGCTTTCTACGGTCAAAAACAGCAATTGCATAGGCACCTATTGTTTGGTTAAGTGCAATTTGAACAGCCTTACCTAATTTAACACCTTCCTTTTTTTGAACATCTTCAATTAAATTTACTAATACTTCTGTATCAGTATCTGACTGAAATGTATAACCTCTATTTTTCAATTCTTGTTTGAGAGGTTCGTAATTTTCTATTATACCGTTATGTATAATAACTAAATCACCACTATTAGAAAAATGTGGATGAGAATTTACATCATTAGGAACTCCATGTGTTGCCCATCTGGTATGACCTATAGCAATAGTTCCTTGAGTTGAAATGTCTGCCTCAATTTTTGATTCTAAATCGGCTACTTTTCCTTTAGTTTTACTGAATTTGAGTTCGTTACCGTCATAAATTGCAATACCTGCACTATCATAACCACGATACTCAAGCCTTTTAAGACCGTTTAATACAATAGGATATGCTTTGCGATGTCCTATATAGCCTACAATTCCACACATATGTTTTATTATTAATTGGTTGTTTCTGAATAAAAAATCTTCAACTTAGGTCTTTTATCAATTTCAGGGGAAAGATTGCCGTGTAATACTGTTCCTTCATGAGAAATAGCAGCACTTATAGGGATGTTTTCTAATTCAGGATTAGCTATTGGATTTTGAGAAACCTCACTACTTGTAATCAAACTTACATTTTGACTAACTACTATCGCCAACCTATTGTTCTCGGTTTCACCTTGAATAATATTGTTTAAATGTTGAGTTAAAGTCAATTTATACTTAACACCTTGAGAATTTACATTGTCTTCAATCTCTCGCTCTAGCCTTCCTAAATGTCTCAAATTTGCATTTATAGGAGCAATACCACTGGTTGAAATAGAGTAATCAGAGAGTAATGTCCCAGTTTCATAATCGTAAATCAATATACGTTCTGGCTGAGTTGACCCTTGTAAAACAGCGTCTTGATTAACATAAAAATCAATAGACGCTTCATTAATCAACCAGTCATTTGCAATAATCTGTGTCAACTCTGGAGACTCTCCATCTACATTATTAGTGGATTGCCCAAACAACTCTATTATAGTTAAAGCACCAGGTCCTCCTTTTAAATATAGGTTTTCAGAGCCATTAATTGGATCATTTGACGTGTTGATATTGGAAGTTATAGTACTAGGAAAATCATGATCGATAAAAACCACTCTATTACCATTAAAGTTAAATTCAAAGGCTGATGTAATATTATTTAATTCGCTTACATCTCCGTCATTATCAAAATCATTTATATCAGCAAAGTCAGAATTAACAGATAAAGTTAGTGTCGCTTGATTTAGGTTAAGATGTATCAAAGAACCTCCGTTTTCTGAACCAGTTATTTTAAAGTATAAACCTCTGAAATAATTCTGAAAATTACTGATGCTTTGAAGGGATGGCATACCTTCTTGATTTAATATTACATTTTCCCAATAGTCAACAGGTAGTGATATCCTCAATCTAGGCGAAAGCCTTTCTTGCACGGTTAATTGCCCTTCGTCGTCTTCTTCAATAATTGTTACTTGCTCAGCAGATGGAATAAACTCAGATTCTGAGTAAATAAGATCTGTAGCATTCATGGATATTACATCTTCAAAATCACTGTAGTAAACCGCTGGCTCTGCAACATTGTTAGAGTCAAAATTGCTTAGAAAATAATTTGATCTATAGATTTCAAAATTAATGTTGTTACCTCCATATAAAGAATCTAAAACATAAACATTATCCTCTCCTGAAGAGACAGTAAGATCTATAGTGGAAAAGTAGGGTATTTCTAAAATAACCTCTTCTAATATTGTGTTCTCTCCAAAATCTGGATTACTAAATGTAGGATTTAATTGAGCTACAAAACCATATTTTGACTCTCCATAAACCGGATCAAAATAAGTACCAAAAGGAACCGAGTTGAAATTATTTGTCTGTACTGGATTAACTGTAGTACTATAGGTTTTTACATCAAATTCTGCCTCCTTAATAATATTTTCAGGATCTTCTCCCAAAAAATCACTTCCTAATGGAGTTAATTCATTTTCACAGGACACCACTCCCAAAACTACTGCAAATATAATTGCAGCATTACATAACAATTTTTTCATTTTCTAAGCTTCTTCTTTTTCGTTCAATACTTGATCAAGATAAAATTCTTCATACGCATCAGCAAACTCCTCAGGAGCATAATACTTAAGAACCGGCTTACCTTCTTGACCTTCTATATAAGCATCAATTTCTGAATCTAACTCTTCGCTTCCTTTAATAATAGCATCACTATATTTAATAGCACTCTTCATTAAGTTCACATACGTAGGATCTTCAAAGTCTGCTAGAGCTTCTTCGTCTAATGCGTCATATTGAAGTTTCTCCATCATCTCATCATCTAACGATCCTTCAAAGGATTGATTGTAAATTGAAGTAACTATTTTGCTTTCTTCAAATAATGGATCATTACCGTAATAATTCTTTAAATAAAGTGGCAATAAACTTGCCAGCCAGCCATGAACATGTATAATATCTGGAGCCCAGTTTAGCTTTTTCACTGTTTCTATTACTCCTTTTGCAAAGAAGATAGCGCGTTCATCATTATCAGGAAACAGGTTTCCATCTTCATCAGTTAAGGTCGCTTTTCTTTTAAAGTAATCTTCATTATCAATAAAATAAACTTGCATACGCTCTTTAGGAATAGAAGCTACTTTAATTATTAACGGCATATCAAGGTCGTTAATAATTAAATTCATACCGCTAAGTCTAATAACTTCATGCAGCTGGTGTCTTCTCTCGTTTATGTTACCAAATCTAGGCATGAAAATACGTATCTGTCCACCGCGATCATTAACCATTTTTGGAGAAAAATAAGACATGGAAGAAGCCTCTGTCTCAGGTAAATATGGTATAACTTCAGATGATACGTATAAAACTCTTTTTTCCTTCATAAATAAATATATTGTAGCCTAACTTTAAGCAAGTTGCAAAAATAAGCATTTTCTTGCAATATGCTCCGTAAACCTTATGTTTGTACAACATCTCGTGTTAAATACTGTTATGATCATTACATCCCATAAAAAACTAAAAAACCACCTAAAAACTGATCTTGAAAATAGCATAAGCTTAGGTTTTGTGCCTACAATGGGAGCATTACACGATGGACACATATCTCTAATGCAGGAAGCTATTTCTCAATGTGACCTTCTGGTAGTTTCCATTTTTGTTAACCCTACTCAATTTGATAACAAAAGTGATTTACAAAAATATCCTCGCAACATCACTCAAGATGTAGAATTTATCAAACAACACATCGATCCTAAAAAGCTAGTGGTTTATGCTCCAGAAATAGAAGACGTGTATGGAAAAAATCCAATTGCAAAAAAATACAGTTACGACGGCCTAGAACATGTTATGGAAGGTGCAAATCGTTTAGGCCACTTTGATGGTGTGGGAACTATTCTAGAATTTCTATTTTCTATTATCAATCCAGACAAAGCTTTTTTTGGAGAAAAGGATTTCCAGCAATTACAAATAGTGAAAAAGCTAGTAAAAAAATTAAACCTTGATATTGAAATAGTAGGATGTCCTATAAAACGTGAGGCTAATGGTCTAGCGATGAGTTCTAGAAACGAGCGATTAACAACTGATGGAAGAAATAAAGCAGCACTCATTTATGAAATCTTACAAGAAGCTGCTACATACTTTAAAGATCATAGCATTCATAAAACACAAAAGTTTGTAGAAAAATTTTTTCTACATCATCCTGAATTTAACTTAGAGTATTTTACAATTGC
>NZ_MAAX01000196.1 GCF_002162835.1 Nonlabens dokdonensis | reverse complement strand
TCTACTTATTTGGTCCTGAAATTTGGGTCAAATCTACACACATGATCAGTCTCAACATATTTTGATTTCATTATTATTTAATAATAGTACTTTGTTATCTTGAAGAGTGCATTTATTCTAAATAGATTTACACAGTATCAAACACCGTAGAACTGAATGTGCACGCTTAAAAAAGTCTATAATCAGTAAAATATCTTCTGAAATAAAGTTTTAAGGTTTAATACGTTTCAAAATGAATAAGTCATATTCAGAATTACTTAAATCTCCAGAATGGAGGTCAAAAAGAAAAGAGATTATTAGAAGAGATAAAAACTCTTGTCAACGTTGTGGCATTCAGAAAAATTCTGATATGAAAACGGTGAATATCAAATATCCTGAAAATCTACCTTTAAGTACTAGATTTAATTTTTTACAAGTAGAAGGAATTAACAATAGTGTTGTTGAAATTGAGTATCGCAAACTTAAATTTCTATGTAAAACAGATTTGAATGAAATAACCTCAAATATTAAATACGCAGTATTCGTTAATAAACGAAAAATAAGGAAAAACAAAAGTCTATTTCAAGGCTCCACCTTAAACAACACAAAACCAAATATTTTTCACTCAGAAGAAAATGATCAAAGACTCAAAAATACTTTAGCTAAATTACTTACTAAAAATAATGGTTTAGAAATTGACCCAGAAGGAATTTGGTTTGGAAAATATGAGGAAGAAAACAACTATAAAAAAAAACTTAATTCTTTAGAGGTTCATCACAAATGCTATCGTAAAGGAATAGATATTTGGAATCAACCAGATGAGGATTATGTTAGTCTTTGTAACATTTGTCATATCATTGTGCATGAAACTACAGATATTCCATTCTATGATATTAATGGAATCGATTACAGGTTGAGGCGAATTTGCAGTAAATGCCACGGCAAAGGAAAAATAAAACAGTTTTCGCACGTTGAAAACGGTAAATGTTTCAAGTGTAATGGTATTAGTTTTAATGTTTAGATTCAATTTATTTTATCCATCCACCCCATTAATAAACGTTTTCACAAAATCTTTAATTTTTTCTGTGATTCTTACACTAATGGTTTCCCTTTGAAGAACACTAGGTTGTTTTTCTAATGCTTCTATCACTTCGTCTTCAGTCGCCATTCTACCAGTAAACATATAATCGTTTATAATAGATTCTACCTTGTCCGGTTGCAGTAGCTCTGATTTGCTTAGTTCTTGTAGTGCTTTTTTGGTTTCAGCTTGCCAGTAAGCTTTAAACTCAACTTCTACATTTCCGCTATCATTTATTTTTGGTAGATTATTTTCAATAAATTTTTCAATTAGAAAACGTTTGCTTCTCAGTTCAGATTCTCCAGCAATAGAATCAATAATTTCCTTTTTAGCTTTAGCCTTATCTCTAGGTTTAGCATCTTTAAGTTTTGCTAATAAACGCATGATGTAAGCTACATTAATTTCATCGCGATGTATAAGCTCCAATTCAAAATCAATTTCATTTAAAATTGAAACAGATTCCTTTTGATTGTTTGTTTTAATTTTATCGTACAGATCTAAGTATTTACTCGTATAGTCAGCAAATTCCTGTTCTTTCATATAAACATCATCAAATGTAAATTCTACAAATGAGGACAAAATATTTTTTAGACGCATTATCTCTCTAAACGCTTTCGCGAAAGCGAGCTCATCATCTTCAGCTTCTAAATCGTTTACACTATCGACAGTCGGAGCAATGGTCATTAACTCTTTGTAGGCTTTATTGAACTTTTTAACTTGTATGTCATAAGAATCTATGGTAATAGTTTCCTTTGCATTTTTGTCTGAAAATAGAGCAATAGCATCATCTGTATTTTCCTTTAAGTTTCGGAAAGCTAAAATATTTCCTTGCGACTTCTTCTCGTTTAATATTCTGTTAGTACGCGAGTAGGCTTGAATTAAACCATGGTAGTTCAAGTTCTTATCTACGTAAAGTGTGTTTAAAGATTTACTATCAAATCCTGTTAGGAACATGTTAACCACTAATAAAATGTCAATCTGCTTATTTTTAACTCGTTTAGAAATATCTTTTTTGTAATTCAAAAAAGTAACTCCATCTCGTGCAGAATGATTTGTTTTAAATTGTTCATTAAAATCATTAATGTAGAGGTCTAGCTTATCCTTGCGTGGTATCGTTTCGTAAGTCGCAGAAGACTCTGCGGCAATATTTAAATCTGGAAAATCTTCCTCAACAATCTCTCCATTTGCATCTGCATCATCTGGATTAGCCACATAAGAAAATATCGTAGCGATTTTTAAGTTGTGAACACCTGCTTCTTTCTTAGCTTTTAAAAGATCGTAGTACTTTATTAGTATGTCAACGCTACTAACGCAAAACATTGCGGTAAAAGTCCTGTGGTGTGTTTTACGGTTGTGATTAGCGAGGATGTAGTTAGCTACTGCCTCTATGTAATTGTCACTCTCATAAACTTCTTGTGTATTAATGTCTATTACTTTGATATCATTGAAATCTTCTTTTGACTTGAATACATTATAATATTCAATAGAAAACTTTAAAACATTTTCATCTCTAATAGCATCTGTAATAACATAACGGTGAAGGCAGTCATGAAATAGGTTTGCTGTAGTTTGTTTGATGCTATTTACACATAGTGCATTTTTTGCAAATATAGGTGTCCCTGTAAACCCAAATAACTGATGGTTAGTGAAGAAATTAACGATACGTTTATGTGTGTCACCAAATTGGGAACGATGACACTCGTCAAAGATGAATACAACCTTTTCATCTTTGAGAGCTTCTATTTGTTTTCTAAACTTAGCTTTTGAAATAGCACTGTTTAATTTTTGAATAGTGGTAACAAGCAATGGCCTATTATTATCCAAAAATTGATTGATAAGCATTTTGGTGTTTTCTGTACCATCAATACTATCTTTATCAAAGGCTCTAAACTCTCTTACAGTTTGATCGTCTAGATCTTGTCTATCCACTACAAATACAACTTTCTTAATTTTAGGATTGTGTGTTAGTATTTGACTTGCTTTAAATGAAGTAAGCGTTTTACCAGATCCAGTGGTATGCCAGATATAACCATTTTTATCGCTATTTTTTACTCTATCTATTATCGCTTCTACTGCAAAAAATTGATAGGGCCTTAACACCATTAATATTTTATCACTTTCATGCAATACGATATACTTGGTTATCATTTTTGCTATGTGACATGGTTCTAAAAAGATGTTTGTAAATGGCTCTAGTTGGGTGATTTTTTTATTCTTCTCATTTCCCCAAAAAGATGTCTGCTTGAAACTTTGTTTTGGGCTATTAGCATAGTATTTAGTGTCTACTCCATTACTGATGACAAATATTTGAACGTAATTAAATAATGCATTGTTAGATGCAAACGATTCTTTTTGGTAACGCTGTATTTGATTAAAGGCTTCTTTAAGTTCAATACCTCTACGCTTTAATTCTATTTGAACTAATGGCAAGCCATTTATCAATATAGTTACATCATAACGATTTTCTCTTTTGCCATTTATGGTTATTTGATTAGTAACTTGAAAATGATTTTGACACCAGAAGTCTTGATTGATAAACTCGATATAGGCCTTTTCCCCATTATCTTTTTGAAGCACGTATTTATCGCGTAGTGTTTTGGCTTTGTCAAATATGTTTCCTTTAGAAAGATGTATGACGATTCGATCAAACTCCGAAGCTGTAAATGTTATTTTATTATGCTTTTCTAATTGTGATTTTAGATTACTTAATAAATCATTTTCTGTCTTTATTGAAATAGGTTGATGACCTAAACCTATTAGCTGACTTATCAAATTATTTTCTAATACTTGTTCTGGTTGGGTAGTCATAGTTATTTATTTCCAAAGTGCTTCTTCCTTCCAATTTAAAATTTGTCCTTGCCCATTAGAAGGGATTCCAATATACTTTATGGGGACGTTAGGATATTTCTCAAATAAGGTTTCTAATTTATCTTTTAAACTATTGCCAGGATTTGCTCTTAGTAATAGATATTTTAAAACACAAATGAAGTAAAAAACGCGTTTATTGTTTTGAAATTCTGAGCCTACCCAATGTCCCACAGGTTTTAATAATCTACTGGGTTCAATAGCTAAATCTCTATTCCATAATCTAGAATGGTGTGCACATAAATTTCTAACATAGGTTATAGAATGAAGCCAGGATTGAAATACCGATGGGTGTACATCAAAAAAATCAGCAATGCGTTTCTTGTCTGCTTTATTTCTTAATCCTCGATAGATATGTGATAGTTGACCTATTGTAAGTAATTCTAAACACATCCACGATGGAGGATTTGATGGTTTATTGTAAGTATCTATGTAATGCTTTATAAAAACCTCTGGTTTTCTATTTGTTTTTGCTTTAGAAATAATATTCTGTAAATCTGAATAAGGATCTACAAGGTTACCAACTCCATTATAATAAGGTTTAACAAAATGAGCTTTATTGTCCTGCCAATGAGAATCGTCATGATGCATAGACATAGCATATATAAATTGTGTTCTTATGGCAATTTCTAAACGTTCTATGCAATCAAAAACTAGTAACCTAAGTTGTCTGTCAAAAGAATAGATATCTATAATTTCTTGAAAGTTAGTGCCTTTATTAAACACATCTTTTTTTTCTTGAAAAGGCAAGTAATACGCGCTTAATCTGTAATAACTAACACCCCTTAAATAGGATAATGCTTTAATGTCATTATTCACGATTAATTGTCGATCTTTTAATAACTGTAGTTGAACTTCAAAGCTTAATGGCTGTTTAGTGTATGATTTTTTAGCCATTTAAAAAATATTTGAAATGAAAAAACCTTCCAAGTGTGCATCGTAGAGAGGCAAGGAAGGTGTATTATTTTTAGTAACTAGTACGTTCTTTTCAAAAGACACACCCTGAGATTTGGTATTCAAATGGATTTGAACCTGTGGCGTAGTGTGTAATGTTGTGGCAAATATATGACTTGTAGTTGGTATATGTGAAGTTTCTTCATATTCTTTAACATTTTTCTTTCTCTTATAACTTATAATTATCATATTGTTTTACTTATTTATGATAGATGTTTATTAGTTTAGTTAAATTACTTCTACATCTGTATGTACTGCTTTTACTAGTATTCTCTATTTTTTGAGCTCACTTAGTTACATGCCTGTTACATGGTTATTTTGTTTGTGTTCTATTTTTCAATTATTGGTTTCAATCCTTTTTTTTAGATATTTCTACTAAATAATTTTAATTCAAGCTCTGCAATGTTAGAACAATCATATTTTTCTAACAGTGTTTCAGAATGACTTATAATTCTTAAATATTCTGTATCATCTTCAAACTTTGTCCATGGTACAACTTTAAGTCCTAGTTTTTTTTGAATAATGCTATCTACGGGAAAATGCGGTGGTGCTGGAATTAAACCTAAACACCAATGATACTTTAGATATAAATTTAATAATTTTTGTGTCACACCAAAGTTAAACGTGTCATTACGCAAAACTTCTCCATACATTTTTGAATAATGAATGAGTTCATTGATATTCTCTAAATGCTGAAAATGTGCAATAGGTTTTAAATAATTAGAATTTATCATGTCATCTAAATAGCCTTTCAGTTTATTCTTGAAATATGTTTTTTTAATTTCAGGTGTATTCTCTTTATAGACGTTTGCCCTACCAAAAGCACCCATGATGCTTAGTATCCATATTTCATAATTTATAAAACTTGCCTTGTTTTGTTGCATTGTACGAGTTGGTTGTATCTATTGTTTTAATCTAATCCTTTATCGCTACCTTCATATTTTATTAAAGTTTGAAAACCAGATTCATATTTTATTTGAGCGCCACCAACTAACTCATAACCATTATTTAAAAGGTCTAACACCTTTTTTTCAAAGGACGTTCTTATGTTTTTCGATTCTTTAATCTTTCTTAAATACATCGATTTAGTTTTTTTATTAGAGTTTAGCGATTTATTGCTAATTTCTAAAGCTTCTTTAATGTTAAGTATAATTTGATTAATCTCATCATGTTTGATTAAACCTACTTTTTTTTGATCCACAATACTAACATTCATTAAAGGGTGGTCTTCTGCAAATTCAATGTCTGTTGATGTTTCTAATACTGGATACTCTTTTCCATCTTCTAATTTTAGTAGTTCTTGAAATACGTCAAAACTCTTTTGTAAATGAATTGTTTTCCTTTCTAAATCTTCAATTTTCTCAGAATGTTCATTAAAAAGATTACTAAATCTAATCTCATCACTTATGAGTTTATTGATATCATCGTTAAATCCATTGGCTTTAATTACCACATAATCCACAATTTTTCTACGTTCCATATTATTATTTATTTAAACAAACATCTTTTGCAATAGCCCTTTTTTAAAGGCTTTACTATTTTCAATTTTTGTATTTAAGGCTTCTATTTTTACATCTATGTCTGATAAAAAATTGGCTACTTTCGTTTGTTCTTCAATTACAGGAATATCTATCTCTAAATCCTTAATACTATTGAAATAAATATGTACAATTGTAATCCCTTGTGCCCTTGAAGCTATTTGATGTTTCTTGTAGTTTGATAAGTAGTAAGCATAAAAGATATTATTAATTTCTTTTTTACCTCTCATCACAATTATATCACCACCCAATAAAACATCATCAAAATTTAGTGCTGTTACGTTTGCTAAATCTATACCTGTGGTAGTAGTAGAAGAAGGTATTAATAAATCCCCTTTTTGTGATTTTAAACCATCTTCGCTGTTTGTTGAACTTACAACTTTATTTATTACTTCATTATAGGTTGTATATAGTTCACCATATAAAACACATTTGTTAACTCCACCACTTATTACATCTCCTTTCGGAATGCCTTTACCTTTAAATGAACTAAAAACATTACCTATTTTATTTTTTGACCATTTAGGAAACTCATTACCATTATCATCTTTAAATCTTAATTCTTGATTAAAGATTTTTTGCATTATACCTTTTTTATATTGCTCTAAAAGGGTTTTCTTTTTGGTTAATTTGGTAATTTTATCATCAATATCAGAAAGAAATGAAGCTATTTTTTGTTGTTCTGGAAAGGATGGGATGTTTAACTTCAACTTACCTATAGCTTTCAAAGATAAAAAAGGCTGTGCACCACCTGATGATATTTGATGTCTTAACCTATCACTATTTTTTCTCTGAACTTGAGCAAAAAAACTTGGATATATTTTAGTCTTATTAGGCTTTATTAAAGCAACGTTTTTTAAACTAAATTCATAATTTACATTTACCATTGCAGATGTAGCTGTACCAGCACCAATATTGACCATTAATAAATCACCATATTCTGGATTACATCTTTTAAATATTTTATTATGTTCTTCTTCTGACAGATAATAACAATTGTCAAAATCTATTTTACCATCTTTAACGTGTATGGCTGTTAAAAAGGGAATACCTTCCTTTATTGGTTTAGGTGTATCGTGTGTACCATCAGTTATTTTATTAGCAATTTGTGATATTATTACTTTTTCCCATTTACCTTGAAAATCTGGAAACCTCAATATTGGTATTAATTGCTTTTCCATATTAAAAAGGGGTTTCAATATTTAGTTCTGCACAATAGGTTGCAATACGTTTATCGGTTGCTGCAATGTCTAGGTCTAAGTTTTGTATTTCTTTCGCTACAGCGGTAATATCTATAGGCTCTTCTTCTTCAAAAGTGTCTACATAACGAGGTATGTTAAGGTTGTAATCGTTATCTGCAATTTCTTGTAATGTTGCTCTGTGGCTGTATTTATTTGTTACCGTTCTATTGGTATAAGTATCTACAATTTGATTGATGTGCTCTGGTAGTAGCTTATTGTCTTTTCCTTGTTTTTCAAAATGATTAGAAGCATCAATAAACAATACATCTTCGTTAACTTCTCTACATTTTTTTATTACTAAAATACAGGTTGGAATACCTGTACCAAAAAAGATATTTGCTGGTAAACCAATAACAGCATCAATATAGTTTCTATCTTCTATTAGATAACGTCTTATATGAGCTTCTGAACTCCCTCTAAATAATACACCATGTGGTAAAACGGTTGCCATAATACCACTCTCATCTAGATGGTGGATCATGTGTTGTACAAAGGCAAAATCTGCTTTAGTCTTGGGTGCAAGTTTACCATACTGGCTAAATCTATCGTCTGTACTGTAAATGCCTGCTGCACTCCACTTAGCCGAAAATGGTGGATTCGCAACTATCGCCTCGGCTCTTAATTCTATATCTAGATGCTGTGGTTCTTCTAACGTATCTTCTTGTTTAATATCAAACTCGCGATAGCTCACATCGTGCAAAATCATGTTCATACGAGCAAGGTTATAGGTTGTACGGTTTAATTCCTGACCGTAAAACATACCTACATCATCTACCTCTTTTGCTACTCGCAGTAGGAGGGAACCAGAACCACAAGTAGGATCATAGACTGATTTTAATCGTTTTTTGCGTGTGGTTACAATTTTTGCTAGTATAGTAGACACCTCTTGAGGTGTGTAAAATTCACCTGCTTTTTTTCCAGCACTGGCAGCAAACTGACCTATTAAGAATTCATAAGCATCCCCTAGTAAATCACTATCGTTATCTTCTAGTTTAAAATCAATTTTGTCGAGATGCGTGATGATTTTTGCAATAGTTTCATTTTGTGCTTTTACTGTTCTTCCTAATTTACCAGAGGTTAAGTCTAGATCTTCAAATAATTTGACAAAATCATCTTCAGACTCCTCTCCCATGGTGCTTTGCTCGATGTTAGTAAGAATGCGTTCTAGATCTTCAATTATAAAAAACTGAGTTGCTTCATCATTATCATTGGTTTCAATTTCAGAAAGGTTATTTCCTTTTTGCGCAATGGAGGTGAATAACTCGCTAGGTTTTAAAAAGTATCCTAATTCTTTTACACATGCTTTTCTTACCGCTTCAATGTACAGTTTACCTTGATCTGATTTTTCATCAAGCTGTTCATAGGTTAAGTCATCTGGTGCCAAAATTTTATTAGCATAAAGGTGCAGCTTTTCAGACAGGTATTTAAAGAAAATAAAGCCTAAGATGTAGTTACGGTAATCGTCTGCATCCATTTTGCCGCGTAGCAAGTTGGCAATTGCCCATAGTTGTTTCTCGAGCAGTTTTTTTTGTTCTTCCGACATTTGGTAAGGTGATCTATATATTTAAGAAAGTTAAAAATAAGTATAAATACCAGGTAACCTATCGGTGATTTGAAATTATCTTAAGAAGATCTTGATGCCGCTTTCGCGAAAGCGAGATAAGTATAGTTTATCATAGAATAGTAACCTGAGGTTAATGGTGTCTCTAACTTAGCTGTTCTAATGTAAATCAAACAATACCTTGTTACTGCCTTGTTGTTAAATTAACCAACGGGTGTAACCGCTGGTTTAATATGTTAAAGACAATATTCAACCACTGTAAATCATTATAATACGTGTGTTAACTATTATAATCATTGGTTTCAATGAGCTGTTACATTGTTAGACTAATGGGCTGTTATAATTTATCATATTACATTACAACAGCCTGTTATTTTTATACAACCAGTGGTTGAGCCTAACAATATGCCTATTCAATCTCTAGTTGAAAAGTATCGATTAGCGATTGCACAGCTGCGTTTTTACAGATTAAAGCAGCTAACTGTTTCTCCTTTTTAGTAAGTAGGATCTCTCGTTTAGGTATTTCTTGAGTAGTGAACTTTTGTTTTGAAGCCAACAGTTCATTAATGTAATAGTCGGCAATATCAAAGCCGATTTCCTTCTCTTTAGGATCAGCAAGTACGTATAAGAATGTTGAGACTGTAATTTTAAATCCTAATTTAATGAGTTTATTTGCCTTTTCAGTCCAGTAATCAAGTGCAGTTTTTCCTTTATCATTAGGTAAAGAAAGGTCTGGAAATAGGATAATTTTACGATGCGATATAGGATTGAACATGTGTTCATTTATGCCGTTAATACTACCACATGCCAGCCAAATATATTTAGGATCAATTTCACTCATTATAATCGCAGTTTTCTCTGATTCAACAATTGCAATTGGTTTAGAAAAATCTTCATTAATTAAATGCAAACCAAACAAGCAACGATCATAATTGTAGTTGCGGTCTTTACCATGATAAACTTTGTGAAAGGAACCTACATGATTATAAGGCTCTTTAACTCGTTTGCCATTGTGGGAATGGTATGTCATTATTTTGCCATATCTCAATATGCCTTTATTATCTATCTCCCAGAATATTATGCTATCCTTCCAAGGCTTGTTTATTGAACCTAGTAAATACCTTAATATGATTTTTTTAACCACTGGTTTTTCAAAGATTTTACATAGAAAACTTATAAAATTATTGTTGCTGTAGCTATTAGCGTATTTAGAAATTAACGATGTGTTTAAATAATCTTTTGGAGCAGGTGGTAATGGTATATAATTGTTTGAAAATTGAGATGTAAAATTTACTCCTGTGTTTTGAAAATGATCTTTGGGTGTTAAATGGTAACCGCAGGTTGGTCGGTCGCATTTACCCACATCTGTCGATATGAATTGTTGTTTCTCCTTATCCCAATACCTAGAAAATCTGTTTTTATGCGAGCATTTAGGGCAGGTAAACTTTCCTTTGCTAGAATTTAATGCGTATCGATATTTCATGTGTAATTTGAGGTTTATGGAGTTTGTGACGGTTTTGATTTTAAATGACTGAAAACAATAGTTTTGTCAAATTCAAAACCGTCGTTAAACCGTCAGTTAATTAAATATTTAAAAATTTACATTTAAGAAGTTTAAGTTTATGGAGTTTTTGGGCGGTTATGATATGATTTAATGTAGTTGATCTATAGATAATTGCATGTAATTAATCCATAACCGCCAAAAGCCTTTACTTATTGGAATTTTTCGTAATTACCATTTCTTATTTTTATATAGAGACCGTGATTTCTTCTTAATTTTTTTTCTGCAGTAGATTTTGGAATATCAAGGTTTGTTGCTTTTTCGAGGAACATTGCTGTGGTAAAGTTTTGAGGTAAGCTATCAAATAAGTCTTTGTCAGTTTTAGATAAATTAGCAAAAGGATTATCTGCGTTTTCAAATACTTTAATAGCATTTTGTAAAAAATAGTCAAGTAGTTTCTCTGCCTTTTTTACACTATCAACATTCACACAACGTATTTTTTGATCTTTTGAAACACATTCTATTAGCTCTATTAGCAAAGAGAATCTATGTAGATAAATATTAAGTTTTGCTCCCAATGCTCTTGATATATCTTCGCCAAGTCGGTTGGTTTTGTAAAGTTTTTTTGATAAATATTGAGCATATGAAGAGGCTTCAGTTGAATAACTTAATTTCGTAAATAAATTATCATCATATAGTTCAATGATTCTTTCAAATAAGCATTCGAAATTTTGAATAATAATAGGGTCATTCAAATTATTACTATAGGTAACTGGATAAACTTTATCTGGAAAACAGAACAAAAATCTTTCTAGAAAACCAGTGGTATTTCTATTTCGTTTGAAAAAAGCTTTCAGCATTGTTTTTTGAGTACCTGCAAGTAAATTTGCAAAAGGATCAAAAACCATTTTGATTTCACTAGACGTTCGATTAGCTTTTATACCATCTCCATTGAATAATGTCAAGTAGCTACTCTCATGAGATTCATTTGAGTATTTTGTAAAACCACCAAGAAAAGAGGTGAATTCATCTTGAAACATACATAACCCTCTATGATTATGATCTAATGACTTGCAAAGAGCTTCATAAGTAAAATCTTTTAATATTATATCCTTAAAAATTGGTTTAATTGCACTTTCTGTAGTGCTCAATTCATATTCCTTTTGTTGCAATTGATACTTTAGATAATTTTCTTTTTCATGTTTAAATAGTGTACTGTAAGGCAACTTCATAACATGAGATTTTGCGTCACCTGCATTTCCTATTAAAACGATCCAAAGCATAGGGGATTCATGCCATTCTTCTTTTACTTGTAATCGATAGGTATTTCCAAAAGCTGTAGATAGTGCTGATAAAGTAGAACAGCAAAGAAACTCCTTATTAAAGCGTAAGTTTCTAGTGGATTGTTCAATGTATTCTTTGACTTCATCTGGAAATATCTCAATAGGAAATATGTTTGTTAAATTATTATATTCCTTATGAAGTTCTTCCGATATTTTCTTGGTTTTTTTTGACATGTTTTTAAATTTTATAGCACATCAAACCAGTTGATGCAACCTCTAGTTAAAGAGTTTGCACTATCTTTGTTTCAGTGCTGTTAGTGATTGTAGTGAATTATTTAAGGTGCTAAACCACTGGTTACAACCAGTGGTTGACTGTATTCAGTCAGTGGCTGGAACCATTGACTGAATATTATTTGAGTTGTAGAATAAGTTTTGATACGTAAGGAATGTGACACTGATAAGTATAGATATCTTGGTCTTACTTATCAATTTAGTCTTATTTCTTATTTGTGCTTTCTTCTAATATCAATTCGATATCTGACATACGATATCTTACTCTATTACCGATTCTTAGAGGTTTTAGAATTCCTTTTTTATCCCAATCTATAAGTGTGACGACTGAGACATCTAAAATTTCAGAAAGCTGTTTGCGAGCGACATACTTAGTTTCTGGTTTGGGCAAACGTTTCTCAATAGATTTCACTTGTTTGCAGAGTTGATCCAGCTTTTTATTGGCTTGAGGATCGGATACATGGACTGTAAATTCTTTAGACATAATATTGTGTTTTGTTTGCACAATTTTATATCAACTTGCATCTATTTGATCTGTTGTTGCGCAACATGCAATGCAACAATCTTAAGAGTTCTTTTTTATTATGTCATAAACCTCTTGAACTGAGAGCTTTTCTGAATCTGATAAGTCACTGTTTGTTTTATCCACTTTTGGTAATTTAGCATTGGCAGCTCTATATCTTGAAGCATTCTTTCCTATAAGTTTTGCTATGAAGTTAAGCGGAGCTTTAATTCCCTTGTCCTGAATTATCTCATAAAAACCTAATTCTCTAAAAATTAACGCAGTTTGAAGAAGAGTAAAATGATCTTCCTTTTGATCTATATTTATGTTTGGTTGTATTTCATCAGAATGTGAATCATTTATAGTTTCTAGATGATACATGAGCCATTGAAGTTTTTTAAACTTATATACCTCTTCGGCATACTCCATAACTTTATCTTTTTGCACTATTGTAGGATAATAAGAATTAGATGTTAGGACTTCTACAATAAAATGGTAACTATCACGTATTAGAAAGGCTGTTCCTTCTGGTTCATATAAATAAAATTGCTTTTGATGATAGCTGTATTCCCATAAAAGATTTTTGAACTTTGAATGAATAGTTTTCTTTATTTCTTTTTTGATCAATTTCTTTCTTCCTTTTCTAGTTTCCAACTCTAGCTCAATCAGCAGTTTTTCATTCCTACCTGAAAATTCATGTGAAAAGGATTCCAGAAATGACTCTTTCATATCAATTAGGAAATTGTGGTTTGGATTACAATTATACATACCGCATTTACTTTCAAAGCTGCTAGAGAAACTAAATTCATCTTCTTTTTCATTGAAGTAACGGCAATTAATAAAGGTAATTCCAATTAAATCATCAATTTTGACGTCTTTTTCAGTTAGTTGAAAAATATTATTTGCAATACAAGTTTTAATTTTTTCGTTAAATCCCAAGTTATCAAAATCGCAGTTTTTTAAAATGCAAGCGAAAGTATTGAACTCTTTTATTTCATTAAAGTCATTAATCATCCTTATCTATTTTAAAAAAAAATATTAGTTCATTAATTATCAAAAGATTGTTACCTATTTAAAAAAAGCATGCCCAGCTAATCGAGTAGCCTTTTCTTGATTGGTAGCACGTATGTATTCATAAAACTGTTTTTCTGTTGTGTGACCGCTTATACTCATAATGTCGAAAGTTTGCATACCAGCTTTATAGGCATTGGTGCAAAAACTTTTTCTAGCTGTGTGGGTCTTCAAAAGATCATATTTGAAATAAGGGACTTCTTTACTTTTGCCACCAACAGTTTTTTTAATTTTAATCACCTCTTTCAATTCTGCTTTGGCTCCAATTTTTTTAAGGTCTTTATTTATCAGTTGATCTGCTCTTTTAGGAGGAGGATTGCCTCCATATTTATCTAAGATTTTAATCACTTTGGAATTACAAGGTATCGTCAAGCGTTGATTTGTTTTTTTTGCAACAACTTGAATAAACTTTGAGTCATTAATTGTGATGATATTCTCTTTTTTTAGATTGTTGAAATCCGAAACTCTTAACCCTGTATAGGCGCCTATTAAAAATAAATCCCTGCTAATTGATTGAGGTTTTTCTAATTTCAATTTGTAGAGAGATTCAAGCTCTTCTTCATTCAGATAAATGGAATCAACTTGTTCCTTTGGTTTTGCAAACTCTGGCTTTTTAAATACTAAATTATTGTGGTATCCTCTCGATAACGCATAGTTAAGCACTGTTTTAAGATTTTTGATATGGTTTCCAATGTAATTATCTGAATAATTTTGAGTTCTTAACCACTCTACAAAAACTTCATAAAAGTTCATGTCTATATCTTCAAAGTTGTGCTCTCTGGTTTTTTCGAAATATTCAAACAGTTTTCTCTTTGTGCTTTTAAAAGTTTTTATCGTTGTTGGTGATAAAGGTTTCTTTGTAGTAGTGGTTGGGTTTTTTTCAAAATATTTAATATACCACTCGTAAGTTTCTCTTAAGCTAGGTGTGATTTCATTTGACGTAGCAGTTACAATATCTTCTTTTTTAGGTTTTCCTAAAGTTTTTCTAATTACGGCCTTTACATTTTCTTTGCTAAACTTTGGATTTTTATTTGCAAGTAATGTTAGATTATTTTCTAAATCCGAATAAAGTTGATGCAAAAATTGGTTGGTCAAGTGCGTGTGTGGTTCGGTAGTAACGTTTTTAACACGTTGTTTTCTATCATTCCAGCTGGAAATTGATTTTACTTGTTTTCCAGTTGAAAGTACAACCTCTGTTCCTCTACCAAAACTGTAGGTTACACAAATGGAACCTTTACCGCTAGCTAGCTCCCTAACTTTAAAATTTAATACGCCTTTCATAACTAAAAATGTATGAACAAATGTAAGAACATTGGCTTGTATTACCTTAATTTCACTTTAATTAATTTAATAGATTAGTTAGCTCATACCTATACAAGTTATTTAAAACAAGGTAGTTATAACTGTTTTTTAATGAGTTAGAAAGACAATCGTTTAAGATAAGAATTGTCCTTGTGGGACAACATAAAGCCCTGATTCTTAACAGATTCAGGGCTTTTTTATGGATTTTATTTCGCTTTCGCGAAAGCGAAAAACTATTTAATTCTGAAGGTAATTACTGGTAAACTGGAGTGGTTTACTACATCTTCACTGACGCTTCCGTTAAAGAAATGAGATAATCCACGGCGACCGTGAGTGGCCATCCCTATAATATCTCCTTTTACATCTTTTGTGAAATTGAATACACCTTCTTCTACTGAAGAGTCGTTGTAAATTACGTATTCCGATGGTTCTACATTTACATCTTTTAAGTAATCCTTCACTTTAGCTTCTGCAGCTCTTGTGCTTAAAAAGTTAGACGGAGTGTTGACATAAAGAAGGTGAAGGTTGCAATTTGTATTTTTAGCAAACTTGTCTGCTTCTTTTAACGCACTTGTGGAATTAGGGTCTAAATCTGTAGCAAATACAAAGTCATTGACATCTAGTCGATTTTTTCTATCTTTTACTACTAATACAGGTATCTCAGAATTGCGAACTACTTTCTCTGCATTGGAGCCTATGAATAAATTTCTCATGCCATCTGCTCCATGGCTACCCATTACGATTAAGTCTGCATCGTGTCTTTTGACTGTATCCATAATACCGCTGAAAGCTGCTCCGGTTTCTACATCTCCATGAATGGTAACGCCTTCAAGAAAATCTGCTTTCATTAGATTGTCAAACTTTTCTTTGGCGAGTTTCATGAAAAAGACAGCTTCTGGTAAATTAGAGCTAGCGTTATTTGCCAGGTGTAATGGAAGGTCTAACTGGTGTAATAAAAAAAGTTCTCCGTTATTTTCTCTAGCTATATCTGCTGCAACTCTGAGAGCATTTTCTGCTTGAATAGAGAAGTCTGTAGGGATGATTATTTTTTTCATAACGATTGGTTTTATGTTTTAAATATACGAAAAAAACAAACTTTAGCACTCTGTTTTTTAAGCCTTTGGAAATGCTTAAAAAAATACTATATTTGCAAAGTATTTAATCGAGTGCGAGGGGACAAAAGTCCCCTCTTTTTATAACTATGTTGAAAGAGAGAGTAGAGGAATTATTAAATGAAGCTTTTAAAGAGCGCCCAGATTTATTTCTTATAGACTTTAAAATGAGTCCCGGTAATGAAATAAAAGTGGTTATCGATGGAGATGATGGTGTGAAGCTGTCTGATTGTATGTTGATTTCTCGTGCTGTTGAGCACAATCTAGATCGTGAGGAATATGATTTTTCTATCGAGGTCCTGAGTGCTGGTGCTGCAGCTCCTTTGAGTTCTTCTCGTCAATTTATTAAAAACATCGGTAGAGATATCGAAGTGATTGATAGAGAAAAGAGGAAAGAAACAGGTTTATTAAAAACAGCTGATGATAAAGGCGGTACTATTACTTGGAAAGCACGTGAACCAAAACCTATAGGTAAAGGGAAAGTGACAGTTCAAAAAGAGTGGTCGTTTAAATACAAGGATATTAAGCAAGCAAAAGTTGTTATAAAATTTAATTAAAAAGTAGTATGGAGAATCTCGCGTTGATCGAGTCTTTTTCTGAGTTTAAAGATGATAAAATGATAGATCGTGTCACTTTGATGGCGATCTTAGAGGATGTTTTCAGAGCCGCTTTAAAGAGAAAGTATGGTGAAGACGATAACTTTGATATCATTATTAATCCAGATAAGGGAGATTTAGAGATATGGCGTAATAGGGTTGTTGTTGCAGATGATGAAGTTGAAGATGATAACTCTGAAATATCGCTTTCTGAAGCTCAAAAAATAGAGCCTGATTACGAGGTAGGTGAAGATGTTGCCGAAGAGGTGAAGCTTATACAGTTAGGACGTCGTGCTATTTTGGCATTAAGACAAAATCTAATTGCAAAGATTCACGAGCATGATAATACAAACATTTTCAAGCAGTTTAAAGAGCTTGAAGGCGAGTTGTATAGCGCAGAAGTTCATCATATTAGACATAGAGCAATTATTCTATTAGATGATGACGGTAATGAAATCATCATGCCTAAGGATAGACAAATTCCATCTGACTTTTTTAGAAAAGGGGAGAATGTTAGAGGTGTAATTGAAAGTGTAGAGTTGAGAGGTAATAAACCTAACATCATACTTTCTAGAACATCACCTAAGTTTTTAGAAAAGCTTTTTGAACAAGAGATTCCAGAAGTTTTTGATGGGGTTATTCAGGTAAAAGCAGTTGTTAGAGAGCCAGGTGAAAAGGCTAAAGTAGCTGTAGATAGTTACGACGATAGAATTGATCCTGTAGGTGCTTGTGTAGGTGTTAAAGGTTCTCGTATTCATGGAATAGTGCGTGAATTAGGAAATGAGAATATAGATGTAATTAACTTTACAACAAATACTCAGCTTTACATTGCTAGAGCGCTTAGTCCAGCAAAAATTGTGGCGATCACTTTAAATGAAGAAACTAAAAAGGCTGAGGTACGACTCAATCCAGAAGAAGTTTCTAAAGCGATAGGTAGAAGAGGTCACAACATTAGACTTGCAGGTAAGCTTACCGGTTATGATATTGATGTTATTAGAGAAGGTGGAGAAGAAGATGTAGAATTAACTGAATTTACTGATGTGATCGATGGATGGGTTATTGAAGAATTGAGTAAAATAGGACTGGACACTGCCAAAAGTGTTCTAGAGCAAGACGTTGCTGACTTAATTAAACGTACAGATCTTGAGGAGGAAACAGTGTTAGATATTGTAAGAATCCTAAGAGCAGAATTTGAAGATTAGATTAGAAATTAAAGTCAATTCGTAACCATTTTATGGCTGAAGTAAAAAACATGAGACTCAACAAAGTTTTAAGAGAATTCAATATTTCTCTTGACCGTGCTGTGGAGTATCTTAATTCTAAAGGAATTGAGATAGAGGCTCGACCTACCACAAAAATAGACGGAAGCGTCTATCAAGCACTTGCTGATGAGTTTCAAACTGATAAAAGCAAAAAAGTTGCCTCAAAGGAAGTAGGTGCTGAACGTCGCAAAGAACAAGAAGAATTGCGATTGCAGCGAGAAAAAGAACTAGAGGAAAAACAAAAAAGGCAAGAGGTTATCAAGGCTAAGGCTTCTCTTGAAGGACCTAAACAAGTCGGTAAAGTAGATCTCAATGCTGGTGCAAAATCAGACGAAGCTTCAAAGCCCACTGAAAAGGTTCAGGAACCTACTAAGAAAGAGGTAGAGAAAGAGCCTGAAACTAAAACCCCTTCAAATAAGACAGAGGAAGCGTCTAAGGAAGTGGAACAAGTTTCTAATAGACCTAAGGTTATAGGTACAACCGTTAAAGGTAAAATAGATCTTACTCCTAAGAAAAAGTCTAAACCAAAACCTAAGCCTGAGGCAAAGAAAGAAGCTCCAAAGGCTCCGGAAAAAAAGACTGAGGTTACTAAGGAATCTGCAAAGGTTGAAGAAAAGCCAGTAGCAAAAGCCCAACCTGCTGAAGAGAAGGAAAAGGAAACTAAAGAAACTGCCACTGGTGCAGATGGTCAAGAATCTGAAGTGATTAAGACCGAATACAAAAAGTTAGGTGGACTTAAAGTAACAGGAAAGAAAATAGATCTTTCTCAGTTTGCTAAGCCTAAGAAAAAGACAGCCGACTCTAATAGAGGAAAAAGAAAACGTATTTCTAAACCAGGTGCATCTGGACCAGGTGGCAATAATAGAAATAGCGGTAACAATAAAAATAGACGCGGTGGACCAAACACTGGACGTAAGAATATTGTTAAGGAAGAACCTACAGATGAAGAAATTCAAAAGCAGGTTAGAGAAACTCTTGAAAAACTGCAAGGAAAATCTTCTAACAAAGGAGCAAAGAACAGACGTCAAAAACGTGATAGACACCGTGAAAAAGTAGATGCTGCAGAGCAAGCAGAAGCGGAAGATAAATCATTACAGGTTACTGAATTTGTAACAGTAAGTGACTTGTCTACCATGATGGATGTTCCTGTGAACAAGGTGATCGGTGCTTGTATGTCCTTAGGGATGATGGTAACGATGAACCAAAGACTGGATGCAGAGACAATGTCTATAGTTGCAGATGAATTTGGTTACGAAGTAGAATTTGTAAATGCAGATATTGAAGAAAGCATTGCAGAGGTTGAAGATAAAGAAGAAGATTTAGTTACTCGCGCTCCTATTGTGACAGTAATGGGTCACGTAGATCACGGTAAAACATCCCTTTTAGATTATATTAGAAAAGAGAATGTTATCGCAGGAGAAAGTGGTGGAATTACTCAGCACATTGGTGCTTATGGGGTGCAATTGGATAACGGTCAGAAGATCGCATTCTTAGATACACCTGGTCACGAAGCTTTTACTGCCATGCGTGCACGTGGAGCTCAGGTGACAGATATCGCTATTATTGTAGCTGCGGCAGATGATGATATAATGCCTCAGACCAAAGAAGCCATATCCCACGCTCAAGCAGCAGGAGTACCTATTGTTTTTGCAATCAATAAAATAGATAAACCAGATGCTAATCCTGAAAAAGTAAAAGAAGGTTTAGCGCAAATGAATCTTTTAGTAGAAGATTGGGGTGGTAAAATACAGTCTCATGACATTTCTGCAAAAGTAGGAACTGGTGTAAAAGAATTATTAGAAAAAGTACTTCTTGAAGCAGAATTACTTGATCTTAAAGCTAACCCTAATAAACCAGCTACTGGTACTGTTGTAGAAGCATTCCTTGATAAAGGTCGTGGATATGTATCAACAATACTTGTTCAGGCAGGTACATTAAGAGTAGGTGATTACGTGCTTGCCGGTCCTAGACATGGTAAAATTAAAGCGATGCAAGATGAGCGTGGAAAAGACGTTCAAGAGGCAGGTCCAGCGACCCCAGTATCTATTTTAGGTCTGGATGGAGCACCACAAGCTGGTGACAAGTTCAATGTATTTGAAGACGAGCGTGAGGCAAAATCAATTGCAGCAAGACGTACTCAATTACAACGTGAGCAATCTGTAAGAACTCAAAAAACACTTTCATTAGAAGATATTGGGCGACGTATTGCTTTAGGTAACTTCCAAGAGTTGAACTTGATTCTTAAAGGAGATGTGGATGGTTCTGTTGAAGCATTAACAGATTCTTTCCAGAAATTATCTACTGAAGAAATTCAGGTTAACATTATACACAAAGGTGTAGGTGCTATTACTGAAAGTGATGTTCTACTTGCGACTGCGTCAGATGCGATCATTATCGGATTTAATGTACGTCCTCAAGGAAATGCAAGAACCGTAGCAGATAGAGAAGAAGTCGATATCAGAACATATTCAATTATTTATGATGCGATCAACGATCTTAAAGATGCAATGGAAGGAATGTTATCTCCAGAGTTTAAGGAAGAGATTACCGGTAACGCTGAAGTAAGACAAACATTCAAGATCTCTAAAGTAGGAACCATTGCAGGTTGTATGGTAACAGACGGTAAGGTTTACAGAAATGGCGGAATCAGATTGATACGTGATGGTATTGTAATCCATACTGGAGAACTAGTTGCTTTAAAACGTTTCAAAGACGACGTTAAAGAAGTATCTAAGGGTTATGAATGTGGTATGCAAGTGAAAAACTTCAATGATTTACAAGAAGGTGATATTCTAGAATCATTTAGAGAAGTAGAGGTAAAGAAAACCTTGAAATAAGAAGATCACATCGATATATAAAAAAAGCACCTCAGAAATGAGGTGCTTTTTTGCATTGGAAGAGATCAAAAATGATAAAAAGCATCTTCAATATGCTCTAGTTTTGTACCTGCTTTATTTTTAATTATAGCAATAATATCAAAGCGTACTTCTAGATCTTCTTCGGTATAGTTTTCTATAAAATGATTTGCTGTGGCGACCAGTCGTTGAATTTGTCCTCTCTTTAAAAAATCCTGTGGATTTCCAAAATCTGGAGTAGATCTGGTTTTTACCTCTACGATAACAACAGTATTTGCTTTGCGGGCTATAATATCTATTTCTCCTTTTTGAAACACATAATTACGTACCAAAATATCATAACCATTTTTCAGTAAATGAGCGGTCGCCATCTCTTCACCAGCGTTTCCTAAGTCGTTATGTTCTGCCATTATTGAGTGAAAATAATTTGATGATTATTAATGTCAATATGTATTTCTTTTCCTAAAATCATCGTTCTATGATCTTCTATGTGACCAGCAGGGAAATTGAAAATAACTGGATAATCATACTCGGCAGTAAGTGATTGTATGATCTCTACTGCATTTTTACCGAATGGCGTTTCATGATCATTCATATCTGTCATTCCGCCCACGAGTAATGCTTTTAAATTGTTGAGCTTACCAGCTCTTTTGAGCGAGTACATCATTCGTTCTATGTGATACACATATTCGTCGATATCTTCTATAAATAATACCTGACCTTTAATTTCGGGAAAAGAGTTGCTGCCTAGTAAGCTATACAATATGGATAAATTACCGCCTACGATCGGCGCTTTCAATTCTGGGCTTTTTAAAGCAAAGGTGTTGGGAATAGTAACTGTTAATTGTTCTCCAAATAGTGCTTTTCTCAGGCTTTCTATACTCGTACTCGGCTTGTTCTTTAATTCCAGCGGCATGAAGCTATGAATACTAGAAAAGCCTTCTGATTGTAGTTTGCCATGCAATAAGGTGATATCTGAGTAACCTATGATGGTTTTAGGTTCCGCTTTCGCGAAAGCGGAAAAATAAACTTCATCGATCAACTGCACGGTTCCATATCCACCTCTTGCGATCCATATAGCATGTACATCTTTATCATCAATCGCTTGTTGTAAATCTGCTAGACGTTCCTTTTTCGTCCCGCCAAATTGATGCTCTACTTTACCGATAGTACTACCAAAACTAACCTCTAATCCCCAAGATTCCAGTAGTTGAGCAGCTGGCAAAAGATCGCTTTTTTGAGCGCTTCTTGCGGTACAAATAATCCTAACGTGCTTGCCTTTGCTGAGGTGAGAAATAGGTAAATAATTCAATATAGTTGTGTTTAAAGTCTGTAATTAAACTTTTTAAAATACTTTTAGTCAGAATACTAAGTTAGTATTTTATCTCTTATACAATCCTCTCACGTAACTAGAATAATTATGGAAGCCCTTATAAATTGCAATACCGCTTCATTAACACCTTATACTGATGTTCCTTCAAATCCATGGGACATCGTTAAAGTGCGGCACGTGCTACGTAGGTTAGGTTATGGCCTAGATGTTACACAAGAAAATAACGCCTTGAATCAATCGCCTGATATTTTTATTGAAAATTATATCAATACAGCAGCAAATTATAGTGTGACGCCTGCACCATTTTGGGCAAACTGGAGTGATAGTGATTATGGAAATTTTGCTCAGGATCGCCAGCCGCAAATAGAAGAATGGGGCAGTCAGGTAATTGATGACACTTTTAATTTGAATTTAAGAGCTAGAATGACGCTGTTCTGGCACAATCATTTTGTTACCAGGCTTGAAGACTATGCGGCACCTAGCTGGATGTATCAATATTACAATTTATTGCAGACTCATGCTTTAGGGAACTTTAAAACCTTAGTAAAAGAAATAGGTAAAAACGAGTCCATGCTGGTTTACCTTAATGGAGTACTCAATAATCGTTTTAGTCCTAATGAAAACTATGCACGGGAGTTGCTAGAATTATTCACTTTAGGACAAAATAATAATTATACTCAAACCGACATAGTAGAAACAGCTAGGGCATTGACAGGTTACAATAGCTTTACTGAGGCTGGCGCACCTATTAACTTTCAAAATATTACGTTTGATAATACAAATAAAACGATCTTTGGAAGTACTGCAAATTACAATCACGATTCCTTAATCGACCATTTATTTGCATCACGTCCTAATGAGATATCTGACTTTATAATTAAGAAGATTTATCGAGCATTTGTAAGTCCAGAATTACCTACGCCAGCAATAACAGATCAATTAGCACTTACTCTTAGAAATTCCAATTGGGAATTACTTCCAGTTCTCAAACAGCTCTTTAAGAGCCAGCATTTTTTTGATGCTGCTGCAATTGGGACTATTATTAAAGATCCTATAGACTGTTTGTGTCTATTTATCAAAGAGTCAAATTTTAGCTTTCCTCAAGGGAATTATTACACTTTGCTTTATGTGGCTTCTTTATTGGGTCAGCAATACTTTAACCCTATTGATGTAGCAGGATGGCAAGGCGATCGCGACTGGATTAATAGCAGTACGATAACGGGAAGATGGCAAGGTCTTGAATATATTATGTGGACCATGTGGAATATAGATCAAAACCTGTTTAGAAATATAGCTCTTGATTCATCGGCCTCGCTTAATGATCCTGCCATAATCGCTAGAGATATTGTGAATAGGTTTGTACCTCAAACGCTTCACACCACAACAGACTACGATCTTGCAACCACTGTTTTTAAAGGTGATGTGCCGCAAAATTATTATGATAATATGCAATGGGATTTGAACTGGAGTTCTGTTAATTATCAGGTAGTCTTATTGTTACAACATATTTTTAGAATGCCAGAATTCCAACTTAAATAATCGCATCATGTGTTCAAAATCCAATAAATTTCAAGACCCTAACTCTCAAGAACATCATGAAGAACATGAAGCGTGGAGCAGAAGAACCTTTTTACAAGCATTAGGAATAGCTGGTGCAGGAGCCTTTACTTTAGGAGGTTCTCAAATATCTAGTGCGATGACTTCTCCTATTACTGCAGCACTTGCTGCAAGTGTTAATGATCGCGTGTTAGTTCTAGTACGACTTAAAGGAGGAAACGATGGTTTAAATACTATTGTACCAGTTTACGATTATGGAACGTATGCTTCAAATAGAGCTACGATTGCCTTACCACAAAACTCTTTATACAGTTTGAGCCCAGATTTTGGGTTGCCCTCTTTTATGAGCAGTTTACAGTCACGATGGGGAAATGGAGAAATGAAAGTTATTCATGGAGTAGGTTATCAAGGTCAAGATTTATCTCATTTTAGATCTAGCGATATTTGGGCGAGTACAGAACCTACCACTATTGAAGAAACTGGATGGATGGGCCGTTTTTTTGAAAATGAATATCCTAATTTTTTACTTAGTCCGCCGGTAATTCCACCAGCGATACAAATAGGAAGTTTAGGAAATCTGGCTTTTGAAGGAACACAAACGAACTACGCATTCTCTGTTGCAGATCCACAACAGCTTTATAACCTAGCTCAAAACGGTTGGCAACATGACGCTACCGCGGTACCACCATGTACTTATGGAGATCAACTCAGTTTTTTAAGATCTACAACTAACAATACATTTCAATATGCCGGTGTGATTAACAATGCATATCAAGCCAGTACTACTCAAGCAACCTACGGTAACCATTCTATAGCAGAGCAGTTTTCTATAGTAGCACGACTAATTAAGGGACAACTAGGGACTAAAGTGTATATGGTAACCCTAGATGGATTTGATACTCATGCAAATCAAGCAGGTACTCATGCAGACCGAATGCAAAAACTATCAGAATCTATAGATGCTTTCTATGATGATCTAGCTGCTTACGGTAATCAGGATGAAGTGCTTTGTATGACCATCTCAGAATTTGGTAGACGAGTAGAAGAAAACGGTTCTAACGGCACCGATCATGGCGCTGCAGCACCTATGATGCTTTTCGGTGGTGGATTAAATGGCAATGGTTTTATAGGCTCGCATCCTAGTTTAACTAATCTAGATGCCAATGGAAATATGATTTTTAGTACTGACTTTAGAGATGTGTATTCTACTGTCATGAAAGAATGGTTGTGTATTCCATCCCATCTGGTAGATCAAGCGATGCTCAATCGCAGTTCCAGCAACATTCCTTTAGGGTTCAATTGTACTACCGCTGGAATAGAGGATTTTGCTCAACAGGATTTTACGCATTTTGTGGTAAATAAATTAAATGCTGCTTATCTTCATTTAGAACTATCAAGTGGTCGTAAACTTGACATCCGCATATATAATTTGTTAGGGCAGGAGATAGGACTTTTAGCAAATCAATACTTTATGCCTGGCAGTCACGATCTAGATATTAAAGCGCAGTTGAGAACTAGAATGCATACTGGTCAGTACATCTATAAAATAGAAAGTGCAGGAAAACAATACAGCAGTCAGTTTATGATCTACTAAAGTATTTGTGATATCGCTTTCGCGAAAGCGGAACAAAAATTTAAGGTGAACCTATAGCTAAAGCTCTTAAAACGTAAACTAGAAACCGTAAATTTGCAGCTTTCAAAAGAATTACATGAGCGATCAAAAACGATTTACGATCACGGCAGCTTTGCCTTATACTAATGGACCTGTTCACATAGGTCATCTTGCAGGTGTTTACGTTCCTGCAGATATTTTTGCACGCTACCAGCGCATGAAAGGTAGCGATGTTGCATTTATTTGTGGTAGCGATGAACATGGTGTACCTATCACTATTAAAGCCAAAAAAGAAGGGATCACTCCGCAAGAATTAGTAGATCGCTATCATAAAATAATAGGTGACTCTTTCAAGGAGTTTGGCATTTCATTTAACCATTATGGACGTACAAGCGCACCTACGCATCATGAAACGGCAAGTGCCTTTTTCACAGATTTATATAACAAAGGCAAGTTTGTTGAAAAAGTAACGGAACAGTTATATGATCCAGAAGCAGACCAGTTTCTAGCAGATCGCTTTGTGGTAGGAACCTGTCCTAAATGCGGGAATCCAGAATCTTATGGAGATCAATGTGAGAAATGCGGTACTTCACACAATGGAACAGATTTGATCGATCCTAAAAGTGCTATTACGGGCAACACACCAGAATTAAAGGAAACCAAACACTGGTTCCTGCCACTAGATGAATACAGCGACTGGCTTAATGAGTGGATCGTAGAAGGCCATTCTAAAGACTGGAAGACTAATGTTTTAGGACAAGTAAAAAGCTGGATTACAGATGGTTTGCATCCACGTGCGGTGACTCGTGATCTTGATTGGGGAATTCCAGTACCAGTAAATGGAGCCGATGGTAAAGTGCTATACGTTTGGTTTGATGCGCCTATTGGTTATATCTCAGCGACTAAAGAATGGGCTGCAAAAGAAGGCAAGAACTGGGAAGATTACTGGAAAAAGGATGATACCAAGTTATTGCACTTTATAGGAAAGGATAACATTGTTTTTCACTGTATTATTTTTCCTGCTATGTTAAAAGCTCAAGGTGAGTATATTTTGCCAGAAAATGTACCTGCAAACGAATTTTTAAACCTAGAAGACGATAAGATTTCTACTTCTAGAAACTGGGCCGTGTGGTTACATGAGTATCTAGAAGATTTCCCTGGACAGCAAGATGTATTGCGTTATGTATTAACGGCAAACGCACCAGAGACTAAGGATAATAATTTTACTTGGAAGGACTTTCAAGCAAGAAATAATAATGAGTTAGTTGCAAACCTAGGGAACTTTGTAAACCGAGTAATTGTGCTTACTAATAAGTATTACGACGGTATAGTTCCAGAGCCACAAAACATGGAGCAGCGCGATATAGATACTTTGGAGCTTATAAAAACATTCCCTAATAAAATAGGAGCAAGTTTGGAACGATTCCGCTTTCGCGAAAGCTTAAACGACCTTATGGCTTTATCGAGTATAGGAAATAAATACATTGCAGAAGAAGGTCTCGAACCTTGGAAACTGGTAAAAACAAATCCTGAGCAAGTTCAAAATATCATGTATGTGTGTTTACAATTAACCACAGCACTAGCCATTTTAAGCGAGCCTTTCTTGCCACATACTTCTGAGAAATTGAAAAATATACTTGACTATTCCTCACTCGATGCGGAATCTGCTAATTGGAGTCGCGTTGCAAGTTCAGAAGCTTTACTTCCATCTGGACACAAAATCAACAAATCACAATTACTATTTTCAAAAATTGAAGATGAGCAAATCCAAGCACAACTGGATAAACTAGAAGCTACTAAAGCTGCAAATGCGGCAACAATACCTAATCTTATGCCACAAAAAGACGAGACTAATTACGACGATTTCATGAAAATGGACTTGCGAGTAGGAGAAATTCTAACAGCAGAAAGAATGCCTAAAACAGACAAATTAATGGTCATGACCGTAGATACAGGAATTGATAAAAGAACCATTGTATCTGGAATCGCTCAACATTTTACTGCCGAAGAATTAATAGGTCGTAAAGTAACGGTTCTTGCAAATCTAGCACCTAGAAAACTACGTGGTGTAGAATCTCAAGGAATGATTTTACTTGCCGAAGATCCTGAAGGGAAACTAGTCTTTGTAAATCCAGATGATGCGGTTGTGAATGGGGCGACTATAGCTTAAAAAAGATTTCCCGTAGGGCAGGCTTGAGTCTGCCCTACGGGAAAACTACACCTGTTCAAAGTCTTGATTTAACGTACCAGACTTATGATGTTCTTTCTGATTTTTTATATAGTTTGAAATCATAGTTACGTCCTTTTTGCTGACAGTGAAAGCACCATAACCTCTAGACCACTCAAAAATTCCTTGATTTCCAGATAATTCATTCATAAATCTAGAACTAGTTCCTTTTAATTGTTGAGCGATGTAGGAGACTGTAATTTTAGCAGGCATCTTTAGTAGAATATGTAAATGGTCAGGCATGCCATTTATCATCAATGGTATAATCTCAAGCTCTTCCATTTTCTCTCTTAGGAATTTATGGAGTTTAAGTTCCACATTTTCCATAATCATAAAATCTCTATGCTTTGTGATAAAAACAAGATGTATGTAGAGTTGCAGGTTGTTACGTGACATAACTTAAAGATAGGAAAACATTTCATTCTCTAAGGGCAGACTTAAGTCTGCCCTTAGAGAATGAGATTAATCCTGCCACTCTGCAATAAAAAGATTTGTATCACGTCCACCTCCGTTATTACGATTAGAAGAGAAAGCAAGGTATTTGCCATTATTAGAAAATACTGGAAATGCGTCAAAAGTCTCACCGTGAGTGATTCGTTCTAGTCCAGTTCCATCAGTATTGATCATGTATAGATTGAAAGGAAAACCGCGCTCTGCTTCAAAGTTAGAAGAGAATAATACACGATTCCCATCTGGTAAAAAGAAAGGTGACCAGTTTGCATTTCCTAGCTGAGTCAACTGGCGTAAATCAGATCCGTCTGCATTACAAATGTAGAGTTCCATCTCTGTAGGCTGCACCAGTCCTACTTTCAATAAGTCTTTATATTCTTTGATTTCTTCTTCAGTTTTAGGACGTGAAGAGCGGAATATCAATTGCGTTCCATCTGGTGAGAAGAAAGCGCCACCATCATAACCTAATTCATAAGTGATTTGCTTCACATTACTACCATCTATATCCATAGTGTATAATTCTAGATCACCACTACGGTCACTGGTAAAGACTATTTTATCACCTTGCGGAGAAACAGTAGGCTCGGCATCATAACCTTTTTCGTCAGTTAGTTGAGCTGTGATATTTCCATCAAGATCTGCTACAAAAATGTCATAGCTGTCATAAATAGGCCATACATATTTCCCATTTTCTTTCAATGGAGTCTCTGGACAATCATCCATCGCAAGGTGCGTACTTGCGTAAATGATATGTTCGTTATCTGGTAAAAAATATGCACAAGTCGTTCTTCCTTTGCCAGTAGAGACCATTTTAGGCACGCTTTCGCGAAAGCTGTCTCCAATATTCATCAAGAACATTTGATCACATTCTACATCCCAAGCGGCGTTGTTACTTTGAAATACCAGTTGTTTATCATCAAAACTCCAGTAAGCCTCAGCATTATCACCGCCAAAGGTTACCTGCTGGATATCCTTAAAGTGTTTTTCACCTTCCATGATCAATGGATTGTCATTTTGAGGAGCTGTGTTTTCTATTTGTGAAGTGGTAGTTTTCTCAGCTTTTGAAGCTTCTTTACAGCTTATAAAACAGATTATTGTAATCAGAAATAGGAACGTTCTCATGGATGATTTAATTTTGAGCAAAATTACAAGGTAGATATGAGAATCGCGACACTTTTTATAGCCATTTGTTTATTAGTCTCTTGCAAGACAGAAGTGAAATCTTTAGAACCTGTAGAAGGTAACATGAAAGCCGATGTGGTTTATCTAGCATCAGACGACTTGCAAGGTCGTGAGACTGGTACTTCTTATGAATTACAAGCAGCAGATTATATTGCAAAGCGCATGAAGGAATCAGGTCTAGAACCTAAAGGAAATGAAGGGACTTATTTCCAGACTTTTTCTTTTAAACCTTCCAGCGATCCACATCAAGAAGCAGCTTTTACAGACGAGAAAGGCAATGGTTTTCTTACAGGAACTAACGTTCTAGGTTATATTGATAATGGCGCTGCACAAACAGTTGTAATAGGTGCGCACTATGATCACTTAGGAATGGGTGGTGAAGGTTCTCTACATCGTGAAGGAGAAGCCGTTCATAACGGAGCAGATGATAATGCGAGTGGTGTTGCGGTTATGCTAGACCTAGCTTACGAATTGAAGACCAGCGATAAGAAAGGGAATAACTATCTATTCATGGCGTTTTCTGGTGAAGAAATGGGGTTGTTAGGGTCTAATTATTTTACTAAAAACCCTACGATCGCTTTAGATTCTATTACTTATATGATCAACATGGACATGGTAGGCAGGCTAAATGAAGAGAATAAGCTTGCCATTTATGGAACAGGAACTTCTACCAGATGGACTCAAATTGTAAATGCTGTGAATAAAGATTTTGAGTTGGCTTTAAACGAAAGCGGCGTTGGTCCAAGTGATCACACATCATTTTATTTAAATGATATACCAGTTTTACATTTCTTCACTGGGCAACATGAAGATTACCACAAACCTGGCGATGATGCAGAGAAGTTGAACTATGATGGGATGCAAAAAATCTCTGATTATATCTTAAGAATCACTGCAGAGTTTGATAACGCTGGAAAACTAGCCTTTAGAAAAACTAAAAACGAAAGCGAAGAAGTACCACGTTTTAAAGTAGGTCTAGGAGTCGTGCCAGATTACTTATTTACAGGAAAAGGAATGCGCATCGATGGAGTGAGCGAAGAAAAACCAGCCCAAAAAGCAGGATTGATGAAAGGCGATGTTGTTGTGAAATTGGGTGATAGTACCATTGTTGATATGATGAGCTACATGAGAACACTCGCTACATTTGATAATGGTGATACAACTAAAGTTACCGTAGATCGTGATGGCAAAATGGTGGAGAAAGAGATTGAGTTTTAGGTTTTGAGTCTTGAAAAATTTAATTAAAGTAGATAAAATCAAAGAAACAATTTCAGTTAATGATGTTGTAACTTATTCTGCAAAAGGAGAGGCGCTTACGAGTGAACAATATGTAAATCATATTAGTGATATAAGAGATAGAGTGGAAGATGGTGCGCAAACTTATACTACAAAAGAAGTCAAAGATTTTGTTTTAAATCAAACAAAGTCCTAAAAAACTATTCAAGCTACTAAAAGATAAGAGTTAAGGAATGAAAGTTAATAGATTAAAGATCACAATAATATCTATTCTATTTGCTCAGCTTTGTTTTTCCCAAGGTGAAGCTAATATCTGGTATTTTGGTGTAAATGCAGGTCTTGATTTTAGCTCTGGTAGTCCTGTGCCGCTTTTGGATAGTGCGATGGACACTAATGAAGGTTGTGCCGTTATTTCTGATAGTAACGGTGCGTTGCTTTTTTATACAGATGGTTCAACCATATATAATAGGAATCACTTTCCCATGCCTAATGGTACTGGACTTTTAGGAGATTCTAGTAGTGCACAATCCTCTATAGTAGTTCCTAAACCTAATAATACTAATATTTATTATGTTTTTACAGTAGATGATGAATCAGGTCCTGATGGTTTTAGGTATTCTGAAGTAGACATGACTTTGGATGGTGGATTAGGAAATGTTACTTCATTAAAAAACCAACTGCTTCGTTCTCCAACTACGGAAAAATTAACTTCGGTAAGTCATGTAAATCAAAACTCTTATTGGGTTGTTGCCCACGATATCGGGAGTAATAACTTTTTAAGTTATTTAGTAACTGATCTTGGGGTTGCATCTACACCTGTAATTTCATCTGTAGGACCAGTTATTTCAAATAATCCATTAGAAGCTCTAGGCATGATAAAAATATCACCAGATGGTACTAAATTATCCATGACTAATGCAATAATTGATCAAGAAGGTTGGTTATTCGATTTTGATGCGGCAACTGGTATAGTTAGCAACCCAATATTAATGATTACAGGTCCATTAAATCGTGATTTGTATGGCACTGAGTTTTCTCCTAATAGTAATATTGTTTACTATTCTGGGATAGGTAGTTCTGTGTATCAATTTGATTTGTCATCAAATGTTTCTCTTACTATGATACAGTCTAGGGTAGAGTTAACAACCATTAGGCGTCCATATGCTAGCATGCAGCTCGCACCTGACGGTAAGATATATGTGGCGCAAGGAAGTGCATTTAATTTGAATGTCATAGAAAATCCTAATATTGTAGGATTAGGTTGTAATTATAGATCACAAACTATTAGTTTAGGAGGTAGAAGGTGTAGAGATGGACTTCCTTCATTTGTGCAAAGCTTTTTAGACTTAGAACAAATACAATTCCAAAACACCTGTTTAGGTGATGCGACCAATTTTAATCTAATTAATCCTGTCACTTCTGTCGTATGGGACTTTGGAGATCCTGCTTCGGGCTTATCTAATTCTTCAACAGCTTTAAATCCCAATCATGTATTCACTAATGCAGGTGTTTATACAGTAACCGCAACCACAATAGCTAGTTCTGGGGCTTCATCGGTACTCTCAACTATAGATGTAGAAATATTTGAACAGCCTACAGCATCAACACCTCAAAGCATAGAAATTTGTGATCCCAACAATGATGGCTTTCATAATTTCGATTTGACACAACAAAATTCAGTAATTCTCAATGGTCAGTCTGCTACTACTTTTGAGGTGGTTTATTTTGAAAACTTGACAGATTACAATAATGATTCTCCTATCTCAAATCCGTCTGCGTATGCTAATAATGTTGCCTTTGGTTCTCAAACGATAATTGCTAGCGTTATAAATATAGGAAATGACGAATGCGAAGCCATGACTTCATTTGATATTCAAATATTTGAATCGCCTATGCCTGCTACGAGCATTCCTGCGATTAGATTATGTGATAACGATTCCGTAGGCTCAGATTCAGATGGTCGCATACTTTTTGATTTGACCACAAATGAATCAGCTATTTACAACGGGCAATCTTCCACAGATTTTCAATTAGAATATTTTACTGATGCCTTATTGACAATGCCTATTTCTAATCCAGCTGTATATCAAAACACCAATAGATCAGAAACGATCTATGTGCAAATGATAAATAGATTGCAAACAACTTGCGTCGCAACAACGAGCTTTGATATAGAAGTTTTAGAGTTACCTACCATAAACGCTACAGTTCAACTAAATCAATGTGATGATGATACCGATGGGATAACGACTTTTAACCTGAATCAGGTCATTGACGAGATTATCCCAAATCTCAACACAAACACGATCACATTTTACGAGAATTTTTTAGACGCTGAAAATGCATCCAACTCAATAACTAATTTAACAACATACCAAAACACGACTTCGAGCTCACAAATCATTTATGCTAGAGTAGAAAACACAGAAGGCTGCTATAGAACAGCCCAAATAGATCTAAATGTGAGTACCAGTCAAATACCTTCTTCCTTCATAAGAACTATTTATCAATGTGATGATGGAGCTGATTTGTATGATGGAGTTGCTACTTTTGATTTGACAAATGCTCAAGCAGACATTGCGGCGCTATTTCCTGCTGGACAGACTATTGGTGTTAATTTCTATCGCAATGAAAGTGATGCACTCACTGAAGCAAATCCTATTACAAATATTTCTGCTTATCAAAACTTAGGTTCTCTCAACTCACAAGATATCTTTGTAAGAGTTGACAATGCTTCTAACGACTGCGTTGGTTTAGGTCATCATGTAAACTTGATAGTAGAAGAAAACCCTACTGCGGCTAATACCATAATTATAGATCAGTGCGACGCAAATAACGATGGTGTTGAATCCATTGATACTTCAAATATTAATGCGCAATTACTACAAGGCCAAACAGGTGTAGACTTGACTTTTAGAGATAGCAGTGGAAATATATTGCCTAATCCGCTTCCTAATCCTTTGATAACCGCTTCACAAACAATTGATGTAGAAATGACTAATGCCAGTTCATTAGATCCAGATGGAGTTTGTACAGTAATGACTCAAATTGAAATCATAGTTGAACCTGGCGTTGTTGCTAATCCTATCCCTGTATTTGAAGTTTGTGATACTGATAATGACGGTATTTTTGCATTTGATACCAGCACGATAGAATCCACTTTATTAGATTCTCAAACTGCTGTTACTGTAACCTACGAAGATGAAAATGGAGCTTCACTCTCGAGTCCATTACCTAATCCTTTTATTACGAGTAGTCAGACCATAACTGCTACCGTAATTAATCCTTCTAACTCGTTTTGCTTTGCACAAACTACGATTGAATTTGTGGTAAACCTAACACCAGAAGCAAATTCAGTTGCAAACGATATTGTTTGTGATGACAGTTCCAGAGATGGAGAACATGTTTTTGATTTATCTAATTATGACAGTCAAGTTTTAAACGGTCAGTCTGCAATAGATTTTATAGTTACTTATCATTCCAATCAGTCAGATGCTGACTCTGGAAACAGTGCTTTACCTACTCTTTATACCACTACATCAGCTAGAGAAACGTTGTTTGTGCGCATAGAAAATAGAAATAATAGCAGCTGTAACGACACGAGTATTTCCTTTGATATAGGAGTTTCTAGGTTGCCTATCGCAAATCAACCTAGCGATATAGATGTATGTGACGATAGTTCTAATGATGGTACAGAAGTTTTTGATCTTCGCTTTCGCGAAAGCGAGATTTTAAACGGTCAATCTGCTACTGATAATATAATAAGTTATTATACAAGCCAGTCAGATGCAGATATTGGAATCAACGAGTTACCTTTCAGTTATTCCAATCAAACAACTAATGAAGAGATATTTGTACGCCTAGAAAATGCAACTAATGGAAGCTGTTATGCTACGACTTCATTTCGTATTAACGTTTATGAACAACCAGTGCTATTTATGCAAGATCAATGGGCTATTTGTGAAAATGATACAGTAGAATTAGTAGCTGATACTGGATTTGACAATTACTTATGGTCTACAGGAGAAACCACTTCAACTATAATTGTTGACACACCTGGTAATTATTTTGTGACCGTTTCAAATGATTATGGCGCACTAATCTGTGAAGAAACTAAAGATATAACTGTAGTAGAATCAACTGTTGCAATAATAAGAAATATTGAAATAGAAGACTGGAGTCAAGATAATAATAGCGTTATTGTAGAAGTAGATGGATCTGGAGATTATGAGCATTCTCTCGATGGAGTCACCTATCAAGACAGCAACCGTTTTGACAATTTACCTATGGGCGATTATCAAATTTACGTGCGCGATAAAAACGGATGCGGGATTGTAGAGCAGGATGTTTACTTGTTGTTTTACCCAAGATTTTTCACGCCTAATGGAGATGGATTTCATGATTTCTGGCAATTATTTAATTCAGAACAAGAACCTACTAATAAGATTTATATTTTTGATCGTTATGGTAAGTTACTAAAACAAATTAGTCCAGAAGGACCAGGCTGGGATGGAACTTTTAACGGTAGTCCTGTACCATCGAGCGACTATTGGTTTAGGGTTGAGCGTAGTAATGGTGCTATTTATAATGGGCATTTTACACTGAAGCGTTAATAGGTCTAATTTTAATTTGAAAAACGTTTCAATTTTATTTTTCTATTTACATTTTCATATTACTTTTGCCGCCAATCTCAAGGGGTGCTTTTTTAACCGCATGAATAGTGTTGTTGAAATGGCTGAGATAATACCCAAGGAACCTGGGCGAGTAATGTCGCTAAGGGAAAAGATTTAGATAGATACGGCGTGTTATGTTCTCGCTTTCGCGAAAGCGTGCACCTTAAAAGTCTATTTCAAGAGAATCCTTCAAACATTTTATTTTAATCCAAACCGAATAAATGCCCCTTTTATTTGAACTTAAAAAAGTTCTTATGAAACATTTACGTCGCGTTTTTATTGCAGCTGCATTAATAACAGTCAGTCTCGCAACAGCGCAAAACACACAAGTCAAAGACTCCACAGAGGCAGAAAAACTAGAGGAAGTTCTGGTTAAAGCCGTGCGAGTAGACGCAAAATCACCTATTACACACACTAATTTATCAAAGAAAGAGATTGCAAAACGTAATCTAGGTCAAGACATTCCTTTGTTACTTAATTTTTTACCATCAGTGGTAACTACTAGTGATGCTGGAGCAGGAATAGGTTACACAGGATTGAGAATACGTGGTGTAAGCTCACAATCTACTAATGTTACTATCAATGGTATCCCATATTCTGATGCAGAGTCGTTAGGAACCTTTTGGGTAAATCTAGGGGATTTTGCGTCTTCTGTAGAGAACTTGCAAGTACAGCGAGGTGTAGGAACTAGTACTAATGGTAGTGGTGCTTTTGGTGCAAGTATCAACATTCTTACAGACGGTTTTTCTAGAGAAGCTAGTGGTGAGATTTCGAATTCCTTCGGTAGTTTTAACAGTAGAAAACACACCGTAAAGTTCTCAACAGGTCTCATGAATGATCACTTTGAGATTGCTGGTAGACTGTCTAATATTGAGTCTGATGGTTATATCGATAGAGCTTCTACAAGTTTAAAATCTTATTTTTTACAAGGTTCTTATGTAGATGATAGCACGCTTATTAAGGCAGTTACTTTTGGCGGTAATAACGTGACCTATCAGTCATGGTTTGGTATCGACGCAGAGACACTTAGAGAAGACAGAACCTTCAATCCTGCAGGACAGTTTACAGATGAAAATGGAAACATGCAATTCTATGATAATGAGGTAGATGATTACCGTCAAGATCATTATCAACTGCACTGGAATGAGCGCTATAACAACAACTGGTCTACTAATGTAGGTTTAAACTATACCTATGGACGTGGGTTTTTTGAGCAGTTTAGAGAGGATGATGACTTTGCTACTTATGGTTTTGATGAGCTTACAGTTAATGGGCAAACCGTTAACACAACAGATCTTGTGCGCCGAAGATGGCTGGATAACGACTATTATGTATTTAACGCAAATGCTAATTATAAAAACAACGAGATAGACTTAATCTTTGGAACTTCTATAAGTCACTATGATGGAGATCATTTTGGAGAAGTTATTTGGGCACGATATGCTAGTCAGAGTAATATAAGAGATCGTTACTATGAAGGAAATGGGAAGAAAAACGACTTTTCTGTATTCTCAAAAGCAACTTATAAATTGAATGACCGTTTCCAGTTATATGGCGATTTGCAATTAAGAAATGTTAACTATGAAACCTCTGGTATCAACTCAAATCTTACAGAGTTTCTAGTCGATGAAAATTATACGTTCTTCAACCCTAAAGCAGGTGTTACCTATAAATACAATGATAATAACGACCTGTATTTTTCTTACGCACGTGCAAATAGAGAACCTAACAGAGATGATTTTGAAAGTGATCCTAACGTACAGCCAGAACAGCTTAATGATTTTGAATTAGGATGGCGTCATAAAAATGGAAATTTTACTTTTAATGCAAATACGTATTTAATGCTTTATAACGAGCAACTTGTATTAAGTGGTGAGATCAATGATGTAGGAGCTCCTATAAGGACTAACAGTGGTGAGAGTTACCGATTAGGAATTGAGCTAGAAGCGATTATCCCTGTGACAAATCAACTTACTTTGCGGCCTAATCTAGCGTTAAGTAGTAATAAGAATAAAGAAACCATAAGATCATTTGACGGTGGTTTACAAAACTTAGGTAGTACAGATATTGCTTTCTCACCTAATGTTGTTGCGGCAAATGCGATTGTTTATCAACCGGTAAAAGACTTTCAAATTTCTTTATTGAGCAAGTTTGTAGGAGAACAGTTTATGAGCAATACAGAAGCAGATGCCTCAAAATTAGACAGTTATTTCTTAAATGATATCAACCTAGTTTACACCATAAAACCTAATTCCATATTTGATTCGGTTGTATTTACTGGACTGGTAAACAACATCTTTGATCAGAAGTTTGTTTCTAATGGTTACTACTTCACATATGACGACGATTTTTCAAATCCGGGAACTATTTCTACAGTAGAAGGAGCTGGATTTTATCCGCAAGCTGGAATTAATTTCTTAGCTGGAGTTACTTTGAATTTCTAGTTCTCAGTCTCAGTTTTCAGTAAAAAGTAGTTGTAGTTTTTAGCTTTGCTAAAAACTGCGACTGCAAACTGCGACTGCAAACTGCGACTGCAAACTGCGACTGCAAACTGCGACTGCAAACTGCGACTGCAAACTGCGACTGCAAACTGCGACTGCAAA
>NZ_MAAX01000004.1:3752-4646 GCF_002162835.1 Nonlabens dokdonensis | reverse complement strand
TTCTTCACCAGGCTCACTTTGACTCTTTAACTTTTTTACCTAACCGTTTCTTATCACTTGATAGATTATCTATTGCTTGTAAGGAAGCAGATAGAAATAATGATTTAGTCGCTTTGTTATTTTTAGATTTAGATGATTTTAAAAAAGTAAACGATACCTTAGGCCATGATGTTGGCGATCAATTGTTAATTGATGCGGCTAACCGATTGAGAAAAGTTGTTCGCAGTATTGATACCGTTGGTCGCTTAGGCGGCGATGAATTCATTATCATTTTAGGAGGATTAAATAGTACTAAGGAAGTACAGCCTATAGTAGAGAATTTACTCAATCAGTTTCGAGAAATGTTTGTCATTAATTCAAGAGAGTTATTGCTGACAACAAGTATCGGTATTGCAATGTACCCTAGTGATGCCAGTGATACTTCAGAGCTATTACGCAATGCGGACTCTGCCATGTACAATGCGAAAGAATGTGGTAGAAACACCTTTTCTTATTATACTAGTCAAATGAATGAGTGTGCCCAGCGTCGCTTAGCTATTGAAGAACAATTACACGGCGCATTAAGCAGAAATGAGTTTTCGATACATTACCAACCAAAAATTCATTTAGCCAGTTCTAAAATAATGGGCGCTGAGGCATTATTACGTTGGTATAATCCAATCTTAGGACAAGTCCCCCCTGATGAGTTTATAAGTGTTGCCGAGCAAACTGGTGCTATCATCAATTTAGGACAGTTTGTACTTAAACAAGCACTTGCACAAACGGCTATCTGGCAAAAAAACTTTAGCCCTGAGTTTCAAATAGCAATTAATTTATCACCTAGGCAGTTTCGAGATATTCAACTTATTAATGTTATTAAAGAAAGTTTAACTAAAACTAAATTTTTACCGCACT
>NZ_MAAX01000004.1:0-3684 GCF_002162835.1 Nonlabens dokdonensis | reverse complement strand
AGTATTACAGATAATCAACTAGAAAAGTATCTAGATAATAAAGGGTATGTTTCACACGATGAGGCAGTTGAATTGATGTTTAACGCACAGGCTTTATTACTTATCGAGATCGATAGAGCAGAAACTAAAGCCATCATTCCAGGTAAGATATTTGAATATTTTGCAAGCCGCAGACCCATTATAGGAATAGGACCCAAATCTGCTGATATTGAATTACTTCTTACAGATACTCACGCTGGAGAGTTTTTTAATTACCAGCAAAAAGCAGCTCTTAAAAAACATATTTTGAGTATTTATGAGTTGTATAAAAAAGGAGATAATAAGGCCAATTTTAATGAACAAATATCCAGATATCATAGGTCACATCTTACTAAGATATTAGCGCAAACCATAGATTACACATGGGAATAGTCATCAAACAATCTGGCTGGAATCTTGTCATTACGGCAATAGGATTTGTCCTAGGTGCGTTGAATGTACTGATTCTTGCTCAAGTTTATCTTAGTGATGAGTATTACGGGCTTTGGAATTATATTCTATCTACCGCGTTTTTATATTTTCCTTTAATGTCTTTTGGAATTCATAATACGGTAGTTAAGTTCTATTCCAGCTATTCTTCAAAAAAGGAAAGAGATACTTTTCTAACTCAAATGTTGTTGTGGCCTTTATTCATTATTATTCCTATTTTATTATTGATTTATGTCTCGAAAGAAACCATTGCAGCTTACATCTCAGATAAAAATTCAATTACAGGTTCCTACTTGTGGTGCATTCCTTTGATAGCTATTTTTCAGGCGTATTTTGAAATCTTTTATGCATGGGTAAAAGTGCACATGAAAACCATAGGAGGAAATTTCTTAAAAGAGGTTTTCTATCGAGCGGCGGCGACTGTTTCTTTGTTACTACTAGCATATCAAATCATCGATCAGCAGCAGTTTATTTATAGCTTAGTTATTATTTATGGTTTGCGCGTGTTTTTTATGAAACTCATCGCATTTAAAACTTATTTTCCTCAATTTCATTTCAGTTCGTTACCTAATGCGGGAAAAGTTTTTCAGTACAGTATTTTTATGATTTTGGCAGGCTCTATTTCTACCGCTTTAATTGATCTCGATAAATTTATGCTCAATCAATATGTAGCTATTGATTTGATAGGTTATTACGGCATTGCCATATTTATTGCCACCATCATTGCAGTACCAGCACGTGGTATGGCGCAAATAACGCATCCTTTAACAGCAGGTCATTTCAATAACAATCAAATGAAGGATGTAGAACAACTCTATAAACGCAGTTCTTTAAACCTAAGTATTATCGCTGGGTTTCTTATGGTCATCATCATCTGTAATCTAAATGAGTTTTACAACTTGATGCAGCCAGAAACTCATATTGCGTTGCCAGTAGTTTTCCTCATTTCGTTAACTAAGTTCTCAGAGAACCTGTTAGGTAGTAATAACGCCATTCTCTACAACAGCGACTTGTACAAAGTTACTTTATGGATGGGTTTTGCACTGACTATAGTGGCTATTGTTCTCAACTGGTGGCTCATTCCTATTTATGGAATAATCGGTGCAGGTATAGCAACTTGTATCGCTTATTTGGGTTACGCTTTCGCGAAAGCGTACTACGTCTACAGAAAACTCGATATGCATCCATGGACCTCTAAAACATGGCAAGCATTATTATTAATTCTGCTAGTGATAGGCGTATTTTACTTCTGGGATTTTGCATGGCATCCAGTAGTAAATATAGTGGTGAAGTCTTCTTTAATTGTTTTGATTTACATCACGCTCGCCTATAAGATGAAATTGTCTACAGAGATCAATAGCATTATCAATAAATATATCGCATAAAAAAATCCGATTCTGTTACGAATCGGATTTTTGAACTTATATTTTTTTATTTTCTTCTAGAACTACGAGAAGCGTTTGTATTTCTCGTAGATCTCGCTTTTGTACTTCTAGCGTTAGAGTTTCTAGATGTATTTCTAGAACTTGCTTTAGGAGCTGTATTTCTACTAGATCGTGTGGCTCTCGTTGCATTAGATCTATTAGAGCTTTTGCGAGTAGACGTTGCTCTTGTATTCGTATTTATTCGATTGCCAACTGTCGCATTTGTATTTCTACTAGATCGTGTGGCTCTCGTTACATTAGATCTATTAGAACTATTACGAGTAGATGTTGCTCTTGTGTTCGTATTTACTTGATTGCCCACTGTTGCATTTATATTTCTACTAGATCTTGTAGTTCTCGTTGCATTAGACCTGTTAGAACTATTACGAGTAGATGTTGCTCTTGTGTTCGTATTTACTCGATTGCCTACTGTCGCATTTGTGTTTCTACTTGATCTTGTGGTTCTTGTTGCAGCTCTAGCATTAGTAGATCTTCCACTAGTTGCAACAGTTGCTCGACCTGTAGATCTTGAGGTAGTAGAACTTCTGCCAGTAATGTTTCTAGTTACCTGACTACGTCCTGTAGCAATGGCTTGTCTATTTCTTTGTACTCTATTGTTTACAGCAACCGCTCTACCACGTGCGTCTCTACGTCCTCTTTCAAAACTTCTATAATTTACTCGGTCATAAGGTCTGTAGAAATGACGTCCTACGTTTCCTCTTGTATAGAATCCGTTATAGTAAGTAGGCGTATTCCAGTAGTTTCTATGGTACGACCATGAATAACGAATAGGAAAATATGCCGCTCTATATGGTGTGTTATAAACAATACATCTGTTCACAAATGGTACTGCATAATAATTATGCCATGGTTGATATACGTAGTGCCTATTAAACGTATTAATAAAACCAGTATGGTAATTAATAACTCCTGGACGACTATAAAAAACGTTTAAATTTCCTATACGGTTTACATAACCGTTATTATAAAATATGTTTACGTTTCCTATCTGGTTCACACGTCCATAAGCGTCATAATAAACAGGTATTTGCTCTATTTGTATTACAGCTCCGTAAGTATCATACTGTACAAAACGATTGTAATCGTACCCAGTATTAAAGGATACTTGTGTGTTGCCGTTATTAATAAAAACGCTTACTCCGTTTCTATCTTGTAAGTAATTGAAGTCAAACTGACCGTCTGGAAATACCGCAAACTCAATGCCTTCCATGTTGAAGATAAAGTTATTAGTATAATTACGGTATCTGCGATCTTCTTCGCTTGTTTCAGCTTTTGAAAAACCAATTCCAACAAGAAGAAAAACAAATGTTAAGGTGAATAGCTTTTTCATAATTATATATTTTAATGTCTGTACTTCTTTGTACCTACGCAATAGTATAATCAACCAGCGTGCCAAAATCTCTTTTGAGCTTCAAGGTCAACATTATGAGTCTTTTATAAATGATGAGTGTTATTCTGATTCAGAATTTGTTCTTTTTAAAACACGACCTCGCGGCTCATTACCTTCATAAAGCGCAACTTCTGAATGTAAAAAATTTGCCGCTGCAGCAGAATCTTTCACCTTTGGAGTAGTGCGTTTGATCATTTCCTTCTCAAAGTTGTTAAGTAAAGTAGTTCTTAACCCAGAGTTTTTCCAATCTGAATAAGGTCCAGCATATTTTGTAATCGCACGAGCTAAAGACAACGCATCAAGAAGTGCTTGATTTGCTCCTTGACCTTTAAATGGACTCATAGGATGTGCTGCATCACCTATTAATGTGAAATTTTCAAA
>NZ_MAAX01000119.1 GCF_002162835.1 Nonlabens dokdonensis | reverse complement strand
TTCCTACTGGAAGAAGTCCATCACCAGAGTTTAAGCCAGCATTAGGAATTCCTGCAAACTCTACATAGTTACTTGCTTTAGTCTCATATACTACAGAGCCCAATCTATTAAATACCTTTAATTCAAATTTATCGTATTGATCGATTCCAGGAATCGAGAAGGTATCATTAATCATATCACCATTAGGAGAGAAACCTTCAGGCACCTCAACCTCACAAGTCTCTACTATAAAATTGAAAGTAGAGGTATTATAGCAACCTGTTGAATTATCTACTAACCTTGCATAAATAGTACCTGCTGAAACTATAGCGTTAGGCGATAGCGCACTACTTCCACTATCTGCATCTGTTTGAGAAGTGTGATATGAAACAGTAAATCCAGCTGAAGACTGACCATCTAAAATTGCTGCATCATTTATACTGAAATCAAATGGCGTTGAACCATCAATAGGTGACTCATCACACTCAGTAATATCTTGAGCGTTTCCTATAGTAGGTGGCGCATTTACTATCAAATCAAATATCCCTGTATTAAAACAGTTAGGGTCTTGAATATTTGAAACTCTTACATAGATTGTTTCTCCCGTGGAGGCATAGAAATCTGGATTTGCAATAACATTCATATTAGAATCAGCATCTGCTTGAGATGTAAAATAGTCTACTCTAAATTCTGTAGAGGATTGAGAACCTAGAATGGTTGCATTTTGACTTACTAAATCAAAAACTGGCACAATAGTAGCATCACTAGGGTCCTCACACAGTTCTAAATCAGGAGCAAAGTTATATTCGGCAGTGGAATATAAAATATCTAGTTGCACTACATCATAACATCCAGAAGCGTTTTCTTCTACTCTAATAAATACACTTTCATCACCAGTCACATCATAAGCTGTTGGCATGATAATAGCATTAGTTCCGGCATCTGCATTTGCAAAATCATTATAAAATGATACCGAGTATTGTGTTGCATCAAGTCCATTAAGTACTTGAGTATTTTGAGCTGTTAAATCAATGGTAGCAGCGCCAGAAGGTTGACAAACTATAATATCGTTAGGTGCAGCAGTAGTTAGTTCTGGAGCAACATCGATACAAACAGTTTCAGTGTAAGTACAGCCAAAGCTATCAGTAAAATCAAAATCGTAACAATTTTGTCCTGATGTGGTAGGAGTAACCGTTATCACATTACCGTTAGTAGCTGTTATGTCCGGATTTGCTTCCCAGGCTTCAACAACTTCGCCAGGCTCATAACTTCCTGCTGTAGGTATAATTGCAGGATTAAAATTAATTCCCCATTCAAAAATGTAACCATTATCACTACGTAAATTATCAACAATGTCTAGACACCATAATCCATTTAAAGGCGAGCCTATGAAGGTTGAAAAAGGATCTTCTGGCGCATAATTACCAGCTGGTAATGTACCTACACCAGCAGCGGCTTGAGCTAAGGTTTGAGTTGCTCCGTCTGTAAAATCATATTGAAATCCTACTCCAGGACTTAGGTCGGTATCTACATCTATAGGAATTCCTAAAAATGTATTACCAGTACCATTAGGATATGTGATCAGTTGAATGGATGCCCCATTAGGTGCAGTAAGCATGATATCTAAATCTCCTAAATAAGAATGCTCCATATTAATGAATAAACTAAGTAAATCAGAGGCGCTTTGGAATGTAGTACCTACATTAAATCCAGTTACATCGATACACGTTTGATAAGCTACACCACTTCCGTCAGGAAGAAATGTCTGACCTGTAATAGGAGGAGCTACATCTGCAAAAAACTCTACTGTTTCAACCATTCCAGTGATATCAGTCGATTCACCAAAGCAAATAGATGTATCTGCCGCTTCAGTCCCAGTAAAATCTGGAGTAGTAGAAACCTGAATGAGAACGTCACTAGACTCACCGATTGATCGATCTCTACAGCCTGTAGGGTCCGTAGCGACATAATCCACTCGGTAAATACCAGGTCCTGCATAAGTTTCTGAGGCAGTTGTTCCAGGAACGATAGTACCATCTGATAATAAAAATTCAAAGGTTGCACCAGTAGCATCATTACTAAAATTTGCACTACCTGTAAAGTTTACTGTTTCACCTTGACAAATTCTAATTATACCGTCAGCATCTGGCGCTGGCACTGAAGTTACTGAACTTGTTATGGTCTGACAGTTATCTATACATGAAACTGTGGCTTCCCAACCAGTACTAACATTTGAAGAGTCAGATCTAAATCTAAAGGTTAAACATCCTGAAGTATTTGCGGCACTTGATAAAACTGTACCAGGTGAGTTACTTGCTAAATATACTCCAATTAATGGTGCCAAAGTATCTTCACCATCATAGACAAATAACAAGTCACCTGAGGCTAAGTTAAATGAGTTGAAAGTAATTTGCATGTCATCGGTAGTGAAAGGAGAACAAAATGTAATTACAGAATCTTCACTATTTGAATAGTCTCCGGTTAAACCACCAGAGTCTGTGAAACTTCCTGTACACACGGTTAATCTCCCATCTGCCATAGGAATTTCTTGAGCTGAGACAATGGCTGTAAAAAAGAGAATGCTTAAACAGCTAAGGATTAAATTTTTCATAAGAGAACGATATTGCTTTTTGGATGTAAAATATTAATTGCAAAATAATGAATTATGTAAACTCATTATTAAGTTTTTAACTTTTCTATGAACGATTTGTTCAACAAGTTTCATTAAAAGCTAAAATACAATATTATAAGGATGTGTGAAATAAAAAACCGCTTGACTATATCAAGCGGTTTTTAAATCAATCATGAGAGATGCTTTAAACTAAAATTTAAGCTTCTTTCTCTTCCTTTGATGGCTTAGGTGCTAATTTACCTTTTGATTTATTCATGGTATCATACATTACCGGCGTTGCTATAAACACTGAAGAATAGGTACCTACTATAACACCTATAATTAATGCTAGCATAAATCCTTTGATAGACTCACCGCCAAATATGAAAATCGCTAATAACACTATTAAGGTTGTTAATGATGTATTTAAGGTACGGGAAATCGTACTGCTTATCGCACCATTTACTGTTCTAGGGAAATCCCAGTTAGTACGCTCGTTTATAAATTCACGAATTCTATCAAACACAACCACGGTATCGTTAAGTGAATAACCTATTACAGTTAGTATCGCAGCAATAAATGCTTGATCTATCTCCATATTAAAAGGTAAAAACTTATATAATAACGAGAACGCTCCTAATACTATGATAACATCGTGGAAAACCGCAACTACTGCACCAAGAGAGAATTGCCATTTACGGAAACGAATTAAAATGTATAAGAACACCACTATTAAAGAACCTAATATAGCATAAAGTGAACCTGTTAAAATATCATCTGCAATAGTTGCTCCTACTTGAAAGGATGATCGTAATCCATATTGCTTGTTCTCATTACTAACATCTGCAAACTCTGCTTGAGACATTCCTTCTGGAAGATAAGGTTGTAAAACTTGATACAATTTATCTTCAATTTCTTGACTCACTACACTGTCATCACGATCAATACCGTATTTAGTACTTATCTTTAATTGGTTATCAGATCCATAAGTTTTTGCTTCTGCGCTACCAAAGATATCATCTGCACTTAACTGCTTAGTAATTTCAGTCGCATTTACGTCTTGAGCAAAACCTACGATTGCGGTACGTCCTCCAGTAAAATCAATACCTAAGTTCAGTTTATTGATTGCAAGAGAGGCTAAACTACCAACAATCAAAACTGCTGATATCACGTAAGCCATCTTTCTTTTACTTAAGAAATCGATGTTAACATTTCTAAACCAGTTTTTAGTAATACCAGTAGAGAAATCTATAGTCTTTCCATTACTTACATAACCGTCTACAAATAATCTTGTAATAAAGATTGCTGTAAATAAAGAAGTAAGAATACCTATCATTAAAGTGGTTGCAAAACCTTGAATAGGTCCTGTACCAAATACGTAAAGTATAACTGCTGTTAAGAATGTAGTAACGTTTGCATCTATAATAGAACTCAAAGCATTGTTGAAACCATCTTTGATACTATCAGCTTGAGATTTACCTTTTGCAAGCTCTTCACGTATTCTTTCAAAAATAAGAACATTTGCATCTACCGATATACCGATGGTTAAAACGATACCTGCAATACCTGGTAAAGTAAGAACTGCTTTTAAAGAAGCTAAAGCTCCAAAAATGAATAAGATGTTAACTAATAAGGCAACATCTGCATATAAACCTGCACGGCCATAATAGAAAATCATCCAGATTAAAACCAATAACAATGCAATACCAAATGACCATAAACCGCTATCGATTGCTTCTTGTCCTAATGATGGTCCGATAACGTCGCTTTGAATAATCTCTGCTTTTGCAGGTAATTTACCGGCTCTTAATACAGTTGCAAGATCTTTCGCTTCATCAATAGTAAAACTTCCTGAGATTTGTGTTTGTCCACCTGATATAGGTCCGTTAGTAACATTAGGCGCACTGTAAACAGTATTATCTAAAACTACAGATACTTGATTCTGATTGTTATATGCTTCGGTAGTCATGTCTTCCCAGATCTTTGCGCCTTCACCATTCATAGACATACTTACTACAGGCGCACCGCTAGGTCCGAATTGTTGACTCGCATCAGTTATTACACCACCTGAAAGAGGTGCTTCGTTTTGAGCATTTCCTTTTAAAGCATAAAGCTCAACAACTTCATATCCTAAAGTCTCTGCTAGCACAGGTAAACCCCACGCAAATTTTACGTTACGTAGCTCTCCAGTTAACAAACCTCTAGCTTGAGGATCGTTCAAATAAGAATCAATTAAATCTTTATCGCTTTCTTTAAAAGCCATCAAACCACCTTGACCTTGAAATGCTTGTATTCTTCCAAAAATAGGATTATCATCAAAGTTTTCTTCAACATCTGCTTCAGTTCCTACTTCGGCTGTTTCATCTTGGTTTAATAAGTCACCTAGATCTGCTTCTGTAGAATCCTGCTCAATTTCAGCAAGTTCAGCTACATCATCAGTTACAGTTTCCTCAGTTTCTACAGCCTCAGTTTCTGCAGCGAGTTTATTTGCCCAGTAAGTATTTACTTGAGATAGATAAGGAGAGATTTCATTTGCCTTATAAACTTGCCAAAATTCTAATTGAGCCGCTTTGGTTAAGATATCTTTGATACGTTTCACATCAGTTTCTCCAGGTAACTCTATTAAGATACGGCCTGAAGTACCCAATTGCTGTAAGTTAGGTTGAGTAGTACCGAATTTGTCAATACGCTTTCTCAGTACATCAAAAGCACTCGTCATGTAATCTTTAAGCTCTTCTCTTAGAATTTCTTCCGTTTGCTCGTTAGTCATTTCAAACTCGATCCCTCTAGTTTGCATTTCTTGATTTGCAAAAATGTCAGGAGAAGCAAGCTCTGCTCCTTCAATTTTATTAAACTCTTCAATGAAGTAATTGAAATAGTCATCTTGACCATCTTTTATGCGCTCATCAGCAGCATCAAGTGCAGCGTTAAAAGCAGGATCATTAGAACCATCTGCCATTCCAGTTAATAAGTCTCTTACAGAAACCTGAAGTATCACGTTAATACCACCTTTAAGGTCAAGACCTTTTTTAAGTTCTTGGCTCTTTGCGTCAGAATAGTTGGTAAAACCACCCCATACATCCTTTGATGCGATGGAGTCCAAGTATTGTTTTTCTGCTACGCTTCTTAGTGAAGCAGCATTTTCTGCATCTTCATTCACTACGGCACTTGCGTAAGCGCTTGCGTCGTTTTCTACTTTATTTGTAATAAATGTGTAGGTAAGCTGGTATATACTAGCTATTGCAAAAATGATCGCGAAAAAACGGATCAGTCCTTTATTTTGCATGATTTTGTTGTTTTTAAGTTAAATTTTAAAAGTCGGCAAATATGAGATTTACCATTGATATGGACAATTCATTTGCCCATAAATTGTTGTGATTGTGTTTTATTGAAAAACAAAATCTAAAGTGTCTACTACATTAGTAGCAGCTATAATAATGTGAAGAGTAAATTTAAGAAATGGGTCCAGCTCGCACTTCTGGGATCTTAAATAAGGAGTCTGTAAAGCTTAGATTTACTTGTCGACTTACTTTGCAAGTCGTAGAAAATAAGTAATCATGCTTATGTAAGGAGGAAGCTTGTAAGTAAGTAAAATGAACTTGAGCGCCTCTGTTAAAATCTTGCTTGATTTCAAAATAAGATTTCCCATCATCATCCATTCCAGACGATAACTGCTCACTAATCTCATAAATATCAATTTGATAGGTTAAATCTATCTCATCATCAGGCAAGGAGCCTTCTGATTTTTTAATTCTCAAATGATTAACAAGTTCTTCATCATTCGTAACAGTAAAAAGAGAGCCTCTAATATCGTAGACAGGTAGTTCACTGTAATAAGTAATAATAAGCTGATCATTTTTGTTAATAACGACAGCAATGTTCTCTGCTCCTAATTGTGTGAGCTGAGAGGTAATAAACGATTTGGTTTCTTCACTTAGTTGATCATTTAATGCATCAAAAGAAACAACAATCTCTTGATTAGGCGCTTCTTTACTATGCTGTTCCACAACAAATAAAGAAACTAATGCGATCAACGCACCTATGTACCATTTCATTTTCACGAGCCAAATATAAAGAATTCAACTTCTATTAAATGTCATAGACATAATTAATTACATGCCGGATAAACACTTGTGGAATTTAATTAATACTATAGTAAAAATGATTTGCCCTTATATCGCTTTCGCGAAAGCGTAACTGTTACTATAATAAAAACAAAATCAAGTATTTAAGAAAAAAACACAAAAAAAACCGCTCTAAAAAGAGCGGTTTTAATTAGTAAAGAACTGATTTTAAATCAATTCATTAGTTTTCTTAACACCTGCAGCGCTTTCTTGAAGAGCATCTTTCTCTTTATCGCTAAGGTTTATTTCTACAATTTTCTCAATACCATTTCTACCTAGAACTACTGGCACACCTATACATAGGTCAGAAAGTCCGTACTCACCATCTAATAAAACACTACATGGGAAAATTTTCTTTTGGTCACAAGCAATCGCTTGTACAAGACCAGATACAGCAGCACCTGGAGCGTACCATGCACTAGTTCCTAAAAGTCCTGTAAGTGTTGCTCCACCTACTTTAGTATCTTGAAGTACTTGATCTAATCTTTCATCAGATAAGAATTCACTAGCTGGTACAGAGTTGCGAGTTGCAAGACGTGTTAATGGTACCATTCCTTTATCAGAATGCCCACCTATAACCATTCCATCAACATCAGAAATAGGAGCTTCAAGAGCCTCAGCAAGACGGTATTTAAAACGCGCACTATCTAAGGCACCACCCATTCCTATGATGCGATTTTTAGGAAGCCCAGTTACTTTATGAGCAAGGTAAGTCATAGTATCCATAGGGTTTGAAACCACGATTAAAATCACATCTGGAGAATGCTTTACAAGACTTTCTGAAACCGACTTTACGATACCTGCGTTGATACCTATTAATTCTTCACGAGTCATTCCTGGTTTACGAGGAATTCCAGATGTAATAACAGCGATATCGCTACCAGCAGTTTTTGAGTAATCATTTGTTGCACCTGTGATTTTAGTATCAAAACCATTTAATGACGCTGTTTGCATTAAATCCATTGCTTTACCTTCGGCAAAACCTTCTTTAATATCTAGTAATACTACTTCACTTGCAAAGTCTTTAATTGCAATATACTCTGCACAACTAGCGCCTACTGCGCCTGCTCCTACTACGGTAACTTTCATGTTATTTTCTTTTAAATTTGATTGTTAATTAGCGCCTTTTTAGACACCTTCAAAAATAAACAAAAGGTATGTTATAACAAGGTAAAGACTTCTTAAAACTAATGGTTTGCCGCTCTTTTAAGACGCGTTTTATTATATTCTGAAAAATAAGGACGCACTTGCCGTACTAAACTCGCCAAAAGTATAATCGGCACTAACATTGAATGCGCCTAATGTAAGTTTTGCTCCCACAGTTCCTAAGAAACCACTGACGTTAGTATCTACAGAAAAAGGATCTTCTACTGTAGCTGCAACAGGAAAAATGACAGTATTTGAATTAAAACTATATGTACCTAATAGGTCGGTTTGTGTATTACCTAAATTATAGTTTAATCCGCCATAAAAATTGAGAACTTTCCTATTTGTTCCTACAATTGCAGAAAAATTAAAACTATTGATCTTAGTTTCAATAGACTGATTTTCACCATCGACTACAGCACCGTCTTCAAAATCATAGGAGGCATTAAGCCTTGTAAGACCTCCTAAAACAGAGATGTTAAGCGGGAAGCCATTTTGATCAGAAGATAGCAACTGAGATAATTCCCATTGCAAGCCTACACCATACAAATCTGTTTTAGCCTCATCTATAGTTACTTCTGGAATAATACGTCCTTTTAATTCTAGTCCAGCTCCTATTCCTACGCCTACCTGAATAAATGCAGTCGGAATAACATCGAGACCTTCGTTTCCTATTCCATTAGGTAAATTGATTACATCTTCTTGTAGTAAAAACCCAGTTGTAGCTTCTCTACTTCTTATAATAAGTTGTTGATTCATGACATTTTCACCTAAAGCTGTAGCTACAGATCTAGGAGAAGAACTACCATCTCCAAAGACAACTTCAATATTTGCAGGAGGATTATTTGTATTATCATAACTTCTCTGTATAATTTCCTCATATTCTTCTGGATCTAGAATAAAAGATTTTCTATCAGAAGGTGAAAATGTAGCCTGAGCTTTTAATTGTATCTTGAACTTACCGGGCTTTAGCACTTTGGCATCATCGTACCATCCAGAACTTAAATTGTAATTAAAAGCCTCTGCTGCTGGAGTCATATATGAATTTGAAAACCGTTCTCCAGCCTCTACACCAGCTGCAAGAATATCTGAAAATCCATTTTGTGCCGTTAATAGGCCACTACTTAAAATCATAAAGATGACAAAATATCTATTTTTCATATCTAGGGATGTTTATACTTAATTACGCAAATTTATTCCTTTTAGATCTTTTACACATTAAGCAATAATTTCCTCATAATCTATGTAGTTAAAAAAAGCCTTTGATCTCTCAAAGGCTTTATTCAAAATTTAAATTATAAGATATTAAGCATCAATATTTGCATAAATAGCATTCTTCTCAATAAACTCTCTACGCGGCGGCACTTCATCACCCATTAACATAGAGAATACACGATCTGCCTCTGCTGGGCTTTCAATGCTAATTTGTCTCAATGTTCTGAACTCTGGATTCATAGTAGTGTCCCAAAGTTGATCTGCATTCATCTCACCAAGACCTTTGTATCGTTGTATAGCTGCACCATTACCAAAACTTTCAGCAATCTGATCACGTTCTTTATCTGACCAAGCATAACGTTTTTTAGCACCTTTCTTTACTAGGTAAAGCGGTGGTGTAGCGATATATATGTATCCAGCTTCAACAAGTTCTTTCATGTATCTAAAGAAGAAAGTAAGAATTAAGGTTGCAATGTGCGACCCATCAATATCTGCATCACACATAATAACTATTTTGTGATAACGCAGCTTAGAAAGGTTCAATGCTTTAGAATCTTCTTCAGTTCCTATAGTTACACCTAAGGCTGTATAAATATTACGTATTTCTTCATTTTCAAAAACCTTGTGCTGCATTGCTTTTTCTACATTAAGAATTTTACCTCTTAATGGTAGAATAGCTTGAAACTCACGATCACGACCTTGCTTTGCCGTTCCACCTGCAGAATCTCCCTCAACAAGAAATACTTCACAAAGTGTAGGATCTGTTTCAGAACAGTCTGAGAGTTTACCAGGTAATCCACCACCGCTCATCACTGTCTTACGTTGCACCATTTCACGAGCTTTGCGAGCAGCGTGACGTGCTGTAGCAGCAAGTATCACTTTTTGAACTATCGTCTTGGCATCATTAGGATGCTCTTCAAGATAATCTTCAAGCATTTGAGAAACAGCTTGAGAAACAGCACTAGTCACTTCTCGGTTCCCTAGTTTAGTTTTAGTCTGTCCTTCAAATTGAGGTTCTTGTACTTTAACCGAAACAATTGCAGTTAACCCTTCACGGAAATCATCTCCAGAAACATCAAATTTCAATTTATCTAGCAATCCAGAACCATCTGCATACTTTTTTAGAGTAGAGGTTAAACCACGGCGGAAACCAGCGAGATGAGTTCCACCTTCATGGGTATTGATATTATTAACATAGGAGTGTAAATTTTCAGAATAACTATCGTTATAAATCATTGCCACTTCTACAGGAATACCATTCTTCTCTCCTTCCATAGAGATTACATCCTCAATAATAGGACTACGAGTATCGTCTAAGAATCTAATAAACTCTTTTAAACCTTCTTCAGATTGAAATACCTCTGTAATGTGATTACCTTCTTCATCTTTCCTTCTAGCATCAGTAAGTATGATCTTGATACCTTTATTTAAAAAGGCAAGCTCACGCAACCTATTTGCTAGTGTCTCATAGTTATACTCTATGGTCTGTTGAAATATGGAACGATCTGGAGTAAAAGTTACATCAGTACCTCTTTTATCAGTATCACCTATAGCTCTAACAGGATACATAGCTTTACCGCGCTCATACTCTTGCTCCCATATTTTACCATCACGATAAACAGTAGCTTTTAAATGATCTGACAATGCATTTACACAACTTACTCCTACACCATGAAGACCTCCAGAAACTTTATAAGAATCTTTATCAAACTTTCCTCCTGCGCCTATTTTAGTCATTACCACTTGTAGTGCAGACACTCCTTCTTTCTTATGAATATCTACAGGTATTCCACGTCCATCATCGGTAACCGTGATACTATTATCTTCATTAATCTTAACAGTAATGTTATCACAATGTCCAGCAAGGGCTTCGTCGATTGAATTATCTACAACTTCATATACTAAATGGTGTAAACCTCGCACTCCTACATCACCTATATACATAGACGGGCGCATACGTACGTGCTCCATTCCTTCCAGCGCTTGTATTTGATCTGCGCCGTAATTTCCTTTATTTTCTTCGCTCATAAATATGTATGATTTGTACTCTTATATGGGTAATACACAAAGATAAGAAACCACTAATGTTTATAGGAGCTAAGCATTAAATTACCACCTTAAGTTATTAACAAATTATTAATAGGTAACTGGCATTAATATTGCTTAATTTAACTCACAGAACTAAATCTTTCCTTCTATGAAAAACTTATTTTTATTATCATTATTCTTATTCTCTTCTGCATTCATTTATGCACAAGATGATAACTCGCTTTCTTTTTCAGAATTAGATAAAAGCCCTCTAGATGTGGTGATGTATCGAGATACAAATAAAAATGCTGTAGCAAGAGTGATTTATAGCCGCCCGTCTAAAAGAGATCGTGAGATTTTTGGTAAGCTGGTACCCTACAATAAATTATGGAGAACTGGAGCAAATGAAGCTACAGAGATTGCTTTTTACAAAGATGTAATTATTAATAACCAAATTATCAAAGCTGGCAGTTACTCGATTTATACCATCCCAGGACAAAATCAGTGGAGTTTTATTCTTAACACTGCTACCACACAACTTGGGACTGAACACGACCCTGAAAAAGACATACTTAAATGTCCTATGGAAATTATACCATCACCTCAAGAAATAGAGTCTTTTTCAATAAGTTTTTTAGAACAAAATAACGGCGCTATTCTTTTCTTAGGTTGGGATGAAACTATAGCAAGTCTAGAGTTTGAAATTGCTGGATCCTAAGGAATATTTAAATACTTATGCGTTTGTAAGGAGACTTGCCATTCTGGATTTTCCATCACAAATTCAGTAATAAACGGTATCATTTTTTCTCGTACAGACCATTCTGGTTGTAAAAACAGCTTGCAATGAGATGATACTTTTTCTGATTCCGCTTTCGCGAAAGCGAGATCATGACGATTATAAACGATAACTTTTAACTCGTGAGCTGCTTCATAAACCTCCTGAAGCGGCATCTTTGCTTTTTTAGGAGACAAACATATCCAGTCCCAATGACCTGTTAAAGGATAGGCACCACTAGTTTCAATATGGACATCTAAACCTGCATTTTTCAATCCAGCAGTAAGCGGTTCCATATTCCATGTAAGTGGCTCTCCTCCTGTAACAACGATAGTTTTACTATACTTAGCAGCATTAGAAACTATATGATCTACACTAGTAGGCGGATGTTTTTCTGGTGCCCAACTTTCCTTAACATCGCACCAGTGACAACCTACATCACAGCCACCTACCCTAATAAAATAGGCTGCACGACCTGTATGATAACCTTCACCTTGAATCGTGTAAAACTCTTCCATTAAAGGTAACATGGTACCTTTCTCCACTTGTTGCTGTATGTTTTTTTCTAGCATGTTGCAAAGATACGTTTTAGCAATTGTTTTCCATATTTCATAACGTTTTAATACAAGCAAAGGCTGTTAGGCGCATGCTATTTGCCATTTACGTTTTCAATCATGTATTTTTGCCTAACAAAATATCTTATAATGTCTCAAAAAGAAGAGTTTTTTAAATACATCACTGAAGGCTACACACCTAAAGGCGAGTCTATAACCATGGGCGCTGCAATGCTTGACGGAGAAACATTAACAAACGCTCATGTGAAGATTCCTTTGAAAACAATGAACCGCCATGGGCTAATTGCTGGAGCAACTGGTACTGGTAAAACAAAAACGCTTCAAATAATCGCAGAGCAACTCTCTCAACATGGAGTACCGTCTTTGCTTATGGATATTAAAGGTGACCTATCTGGAATCGCAGCAGAAAGTCCGGGACATGAAAAAATTGATGAGCGTCATGAGAAGATAGGTTTAGAATTTAAGAAGAGAAAATCACCAGTAGAGATCATGACCATCTCTGAGCAAGATGGTATTAAAATGAGAGCAACGGTGAGTGAATTTGGACCAGTGCTTCTTTCACGTATACTGGATGTAACAGAAACTCAAGCTGGGATCATATCTGTCGTTTTCAAGTATTGTGATGATAATAAATTGCCTCTTCTAGATCTAGAAGACCTTAAAAAAGTACTGCATTATGCTACTGGCGCAGGTAAAGAAGAGTTTCAAGCAGCATATGGTCGCATTTCCACTTCTTCCACAGGAGCTATACTTAGAAAATTAATTGAACTAGAACAACAAGGCGCGCAACGCTTTTTTGGTGAACGTAGTTTTGAGGTGCAAGATTTAGTACGTAAAGATAATAATGGTCATGGATATGTAAACGTCATACGTCTGACAGACATTCAAGACAGACCAAAGCTATTTTCTACTTTTATGTTGAGTCTACTTGCAGAGATTTATTCTACATTTCCTGAACAAGGTGATAGTGATAAGCCAGAATTAATTCTTTTTATAGATGAAGCGCATTTAATATTTGATAATGCCAGTAAAGCATTATTAGATCAAATTGAAAGTATTGTAAAGTTGATACGCTCCAAAGGAATAGGACTATACTTTGTAACTCAAAATCCGACGGACATACCAGATGGTGTATTAAGCCAGCTAGGTTTAAAAGTTCAACACGCATTAAGAGCTTTTACTGCTAAAGATAGAAAAGCAATCAAACTTACCGCTCAAAACTATCCTGTAACTGATTATTATGACACTGCTGAAGTATTAACATCTCTAGGAATAGGTGAAGCGTTAATAAGTGCCCTAGACGAAAAAGGAAGACCGAGCCCGCTAGCAGCTACATTATTGAGAGCCCCAGAAAGTAGAATGGATGTTCTTACTGACCGAGAATTGAGTGATCTAATCGCTGACTCTGAGTTAACTGATAAATACAACGAAGAAATCAATAGAGAAAGTGCAGAAGAACTGCTGCAAGAAAAAATTGAGAAAGCAAATGAAGAAGAAGTAAAGGAGAAAGCAGCAAAAGAAAAAGCTAAAGCCTCTAGAACTTCTAGATCACGATCAAGCACAAGACAAAATCCACTTATTAAGGTCCTCACAAGTGCATCATTTATAAGAGGCGTAATGGGTATTTTAGGTAAGGCTCTCAAATAAAATAGCCTTAAACGGTGAAACAAATAGTACATTTGTCATCACAAAACTCGCATAGTTATTCTATCAATTGTAATTTTACATTTTTAACACATCCTATGAAAAAAGTAATCGGAGTACTTACATTAATTATAGTTTTAGCAAGTTGTACTAAGGAACAAGATCCATTTGAATGGAACAAAGACCGTGTAGGACATTTAACTAAAGGTATGCAAGTTCATCAGCTGGACAGTATTTATGCAAACGACAGTATCGTAAGATCAGTTAAGGGCGATGAATTTAGTAATGGTGCAAACTTAATTGAGATTTATGAAAAAGGTGGCGCTCACTTGTTAACTCTTACCCCAAGTGAAGCTTTAGACAGCACTGCTACTATAGAAAATATAATCATACGTGACGACCGCTACACTACACTAGAAGGAATTACAAAAAACAGCACCTTCAAAGAAATAAGCGCTGCTTATAAAGTGAGTAGTGTAGATAACATGATCGATGACGCCGTAATATGGGTTAATGATCAAAATTTTTACTTCTCTATTTCAAAAGATGAATTGCCTACGGATGTGAAATTTGATATTAGCGCAAAAATTGAAAAAACAATGATTCCTGGAGATACAAAACCACAATACATGTTTGTATCCTGGTAAGAACTTTTTACATGAAAAAATTATTACAAAAAGCCATACCTAAGATGTATGGCTTTTACTTTAACATACTTCACTTATTTTCTAAAGAAAAATCTGCTGATCTTGCGTTAAGAGTTTTTAGCATCCCTCGTAAAGGAAAGATTTTACCTCATCAAAAAGAGTTTCTATCTACCGCTCGAACGCAACAAATAGCTTTTGAAGATGGACTGTTCACATTATATCACTGGAAAGGAAATGGCCCTACAGTATTACTTAATCATGGATGGGAATCTAATAGTTATCGATGGAAGTATTTAATTGAACCATTACAAAAACTAGACTATAATATTTTAAGTATTGACGCTCCAGCTCATGGTGCTAGCGACGGTAATTTATTTACTGCGGTAAAATATTCTAGAATTATAAAAGATACCATAGAACTGTACCAGCCTAAGATAGTTATTGCACATAGTGTAGGAGCAATGGCAACCATTTTTCAAGAATCGCAATCTGTACATGAATTTATAGAAAAGTTTGTCTTTTTAGGCAGCCCTAATCGTCTAGAAGTGATCATGCGAGGTTATCAAAGCCTTACCAGTTTCAACAATTCTGTTTATAATAGCTTAAATAATTCTCTCAAAAGTAAGTTTGGCTTTCACATTGAAGAGTTTTGTGCAGCAAATTTTGCAAAGGTTATAAAAGTTCCAGCCTTAGTCGTTCATAATCCAGATGACTTAATCGTTCCTTATAAAGCTATGGATGAAATTGCTGAAGCCATGCCGCTAGCTACTACATATACCTCTCAAACAGGTGGGCATAGTTTATATACTCAAGAGGTAATAGATGAAGTAATAACATTTCTTAAAGAAGCTTAATTATCATTTTCTTAACCCAAGGCAAGTCATCACTTCTTTATATTTAAAATAAAAAAATGGGACGACCTAGTATAAAAAATGAAGATCAATACGATGCTTTAGTTGAAAAAGGATATAGCAAAGAAAAAGCTGCTCGCATAGCAAATACAGCCAACGCCGGTAAAAAAGGCGGTAATGCAAGCAATTATGAAGATCGCACAAAAGAAGAACTATACGATCAAGCAAAAGAACCTGATATAAAAGGACGTTCTAAAATGAATAAAGAAGAACTGATTCAAGCATTGCGCAATAATTAAAGTATGTCTAAACAGATTCCAACTACCAAGATCCGTCAGTTATTCATTCTGATTGTAATCATAACTATTCTCTTACTAATAGGAACCAACTTATTGCCTTATTTAGGTGGCGTTTTAGGAGCAATAACACTTTACGTATTATTAGAACCTATTCAAAACTGGCTAGAAAGAAAAAAGTGGAGACCATCACTTGCCGCTTCTTCTCTTATTACTTTGTCTTTCATAATTATACTGCTTCCTATTGCAGGAATTGGGCTTATGATGAGTTCTAAAATTAAAAACGCCATTGATAACAGTAAAGAAATTACAGAAACCGTAAAAGCACAAATAGGCAAAGCCGAACAGCTAGTTGGCATGAATTTGTCTGACCGCATAAATTCTGAAGATTTGAGCAGCTGGGCATCAGAAAACCTTCAAAGTCTTGCAAACTCAAGCCTTACTGTTTTCATTGCAGTAGGAATTATGTTTTTCCTGCTTTATTTTATGCTTGTTGAGCGCGAGAAATGGCTTAAAGCTTCACTGGACTACATGCCGCTAAAAGAGAAAAATATAAAAACCATAGGAAAAGAAAGTATCGATTTAGTAAAGTCTAACGCAATTGGAATCCCGTTAGTTGCTTTACTGCAAGGAATAGTTGCCCTTATAGGTTATTTTATTTTTGGAGTTGAAAATCCGTTTTTCTGGTTTGTAATAACTGTAATAGGTAGTATGATTCCCTTCGTAGGAACGGCCTTAGGTATATTACCTGTTTGTATTTTACTTTTTGCACAAGGAGATACGGGAGCAGCAATAGGTATTTTAGTCTACGGCGCTATTGTAGTGGGCTCTACCGATAATTTATTCCGCTTAGTTGTTCAAAAACGACTAGCAGATGTTCATCCCTTAGTTACCCTTATAGGCGTAGTAGTAGGTGTACCTATTTTTGGATTTATCGGTCTTATATTTGGTCCATTACTAGTAAGCCTATTCTTATTGCTGGTAAAAATTTATAAGAACGAGTATGGCCATGAAGGTGAGGCAATATAGTATTGTTAAATGATCTCTATATAATTTTAAGATTCCTTATTTTTAACCCAAAATAAAATTGATGAGTAAAGTATTTAAACTTCAAGATAAAATAGATGAAAACTATATAGAACAGCGCAAGCTTTTCATTTGGGGAATGGTAGATGATAAAACGGCAAGACACTGTGTGGATCGTTTATTGTACCTAGATTCACTAAGTAATGAAGAAATTACTTTTGTGATCAACAGCCCTGGTGGTTATGTAACTGCTGGGTTTTCTATTTACGATACCATGAGAGAAATTAAAAGTCCGGTAAGTACCGTTTGTAGTGGACTTGCAGCATCTATGGGATCCATTTTATTATCTGGTGGAGAAAAAGGACGTCGTATGATTCAAAAACACGGTCGTGTGATGATACACCAGCCTAGTGGAGGCGCTAGAGGTACCAGTGCGGATATAGAAATTACCGCTAACGAAATTCTTAAAACTAAAGAATTAAGTGCACAAATCCTTGCAGATAATTGTGGTCAAAGCTTTGAAAAAGTAATGAAAGATTTTAATCGCGATTACTGGCTAGGTGCAGAAGAAGCTGTAGAATACGGAATCGTAGATGGTATTTTATAATTAAGATAACAGTAAAACTCATAAAGCCAGCTTATATTTAAGCTGGCTTTGTGTTTTAATTTAAGTTCAGATGATTAAAAGAAATTTACGTGGTTTTGTAAACGCATATTTTAGAACCCTATCTATAATTTTCTTTTTACTGTTTGTTATTTACAGCATTTTAAGCATAGGCTCTGAAGATTATTTGAGATCATTAACCTCTTTAATATCTTATAGTATTTTACCAGTTGTGTTAGGAAACACCATAGTTGCCATCGTATATTTTTATATCAAACAAAAGTCCATTAAATGAAACTAACTCCATTTCACCTTGCCATTCCAGTTAAAGAAATTACTACAACTCGCGACTTTTATCGTGATGTATTAGGCTGCAAGGAAGGCCGCAGTTCTGACCATTGGGTCGACTTTGATTTCTTCGGCCATCAACTCGTTATTCATGTGACTGAAGAGGCACAAAAAGCAGCTATAAATGCTGTAGACGGTAAAGCCGTTCCTATTCCACATTTTGGCGTTGTGTTAGAGTGGGATGTTTTTCACGCTTTCGCGAAAGCGGTAAAAGAAAAAGGCGTGGAATTTATTATCGAGCCGTATATACGATTTGAAGGATTACCTGGCGAGCAAGCGACCATGTTTTTTCAGGATCCTAGCGGAAATTCTCTAGAATTCAAGTCTTTTAAAGATTTTAACCAAATATTTGCCTCATGAGATTATTCAGAAAAAAAATAAATTTACCAGACGAACAATACACCTTAGATGCGGTGGAAGAAGCAACTGTAGAAGATGTGGATGCTGCCATAGAAAAAGAGGAAAGCATCTCTGCTACCATTGCAAATGCTGGCTTTCTTAAAAAATATGCTAAGCTAGGTAAGATCATGTTCATGATGATAAAAGATTACCGCAAAGGCATTTATACCGAGATTCCATGGTTTACCATTGCAGCGATAACTACAGGTCTGTTATATGTTTTCAGCCCGCTGGATTTAATTCCAGATTTTATTCCGGTTTTGGGTTTTGTTGATGACTTAACCGTTTTATCGTTTGTAACAGGCTGGATAGAAACAGATCTTCATAAATACTTAGACTGGAAGTTAAAAGAGAAAGCTTATTTAGAGGAATAAACTAATTCCCCATTAGAATAAGTAGCTGCAACTTTCATATTAGGAACTTGATCTATGGCAACTTCCATTAAGTCTTGATCTAGCATAATAAAGTCTGCAGCTTTGCCTATTTCTAGACTTCCCTTTTCGTTTTCTTCAAAGTTAGAATACGCTGCCCAAATGGTCATACCTCTTAAGGCTTCTTCGCGAGAAAGTGCTTGCTCTGGTCTGAAACCTTCTTCTGGATAACCGCTAGTATCTTTTCTAGCTACAGCAGCATAAAAAGTCAAAAACGGATTTACTTGCTCTACAGGATAATCAGTTCCTAATGCTAGCATTTTTGATTCTCCTAATAACTTTTTATAAGCATAAGCTCCTTTAATTCTTTCATCTCCTACTCGATCTTCAGCCCAATACATATCACTCGTTGCATGCGTAGGTTGCACTGATGGAAGTATGTTTTCTTCGTCAAATAAATCAAAGTCATTTGGGTCCACAATTTGCGCATGTTCTACACGCCATCTTCTATCTTTTTTACCATCTAGCAACTCCTTATAAGCTTGAAGTACTACATAATTTGCACTGTCACCTATCGCATGTGTGTTCATTTGATAATTTGACTTAGCAATGCGTTTTGCAATTCCTTTAAAATCCTTAACACTGCTCAATAATGCGCCAAAATGATTGTGCTTATCGGTATATTCTTCTTTCATTGCAGCGCCACGACTACCCAAAGCACCATCTGCATAAAATTTAACAGATCTCACATTTAAACGATCTGTTTTTACAATTCCCTTTGTTAAGTAAAAATCTAAGTTTTCTGGAGTATTTGAAATCATCGCATAAATCTTCATTTTCAAAGCTCCATCTTGTTGTAAACTGTCTATGGTTTCAATAGTAGATCGCATCAATCCAGCATCGTCTACCGTAGTGATTCCATAACTGAAATTGATATCTTGAGCATCCATCAAAGACTTAATGGTTTCTTGGGTTGATTCTTTTGGAAAAACAGCTTCTACTAATTCCATAGGATTATCTACAAGAATACCGGTAAGTTTTCCATCCTTTTGTTCAATCGCTCCACCAAATGGATCGGTATCTGTATCGATTCCAGCCAATTTTAACGCCGCATCGTTTGCAATCATCGCATGACCATCGATACGAGTTAAAGCCACTGGAGTATCAGGAAAAAGTTCATTGAGCTCTTGATTAGTTGGAAACTCTTTTACATCCCAATCGTTTTGATCCCATCCACGTCCTATGATAAATGGTTTATTTTTCTCGTTTTGAAAGTCTGTTACCTTTTGAATCACCTCATCGTAACTTGTTGTTCCTACTAGATCTACTCTTTGCAGTTGTTGCCCTAATCCATAAAAATGACAGTGTGCGTCTATTAATCCAGGATAAATAAATTTACCATTTGCATCAATAGTTTCTGAAGCATTGAAGTTCTCAGCTATTAATTCGTCCTGAGTTCCTGTAAAAATGACTTTACCATCTTTTACCGCAAGTGCTGTTGCTGTTGAAAACTGCTCATCAACCGTATAAATGGTAGCATTTTCTATGATAAGATCTGCTGCTTTTTGCGTTTCTTGTTCACAGGAAATAAATATAATAAGTGCTAGAAGTAGTAATGTTTTTTTCATGAGATAAAAATAAGGGGAAAATTCAAGAAATAAGTCAAGGAAAATGAGGTTTCCTTTCTAAATCAAGAATATATTACAGACTAAAAAAACGAATAATTAGCTATTAAATCTTTAAAAACAAAAAACTCACACTAATTAAAGAGTGAGTTTTTTACTTTCTTATTAAGGAAAGTGTTTGTAGAGATCTCGCTTTCGCGAAAGCGGAACTATTATCTAACTATTTCTACAAGTCAAATTTATACACGGCACCACCCATTATTTGTAGGTCCTGAACTGGATAGTCTAGATAATACTCATAGTTGCCTCCAGTAAGATTTTGACCTCTTAAAAAAGCAGTCAATTTAGGATTGATTTTGTAATTCACATCTATATTGAGATCTAAAAAGCTATCTAAATTTTCTACACCTGTACCAAATCTGAAAGTTTCTCTTTCACCTACAAAATATAGAGTGGTACCTATATTCCACTTTTCATTGATCTCGTAGTTTCCATTAAGATCTGCAGTGAATTCTGGTAAGTGAGAAGCGGTGTTTAAGAATACATCTCCGTTTTCTACGTCATAGCTGTAACCATTTGCATTAAGCGTTAAATTAAACGCCGTATTCACATCAAAACTTAAAGACGCACCGTATTCAATAGTATTTAAATCACCGTATTGCGTATAAAATACGTTTCCTGAGTGGTATGGTTGTACATCTCCTACAGTAAATGAAGCTCCTGTATCTTTATTGTAGAAGGATCTATTTTCCTCAATTTTATAACCACCAAATAATCGATAACCCAAGCTTTCAGAAAGTTTTCCTTTAAACCCTAATTGAGCATCTACAATTCTATTAGTCGGGATTACATTTATTGCTGGAGCAAGGAATACATTATCACTAGCAAACTGTTGAAGCGAATTCATATCCAGTCCACCGCCTATAGTTGCATAAGGAATAAGGGTTTCTTCTACGAGTATATAACTTGCTACTACATCTGGATAAACAAATACATCACTTTCTGAAGCTTCACTGTTATTAAGGTAGTTCACTTGAGCTCCTAGCTTTACTTTAAAATTATCTCCATAAAGATTTATCGCTGGACTCAGTCCTGCTTTTAAGTATGTATATTCTTCTTGAGCAGGAAGTAATCCTTGGGTATCAAAACTACCGCTTAAATAATCTACCTCAGCACCTAAAGCTACTTCAGTCCCCATAATGTCAAAACCTAATTGCGGCGTGGCATTAAAACGTATCTCGCTGGCGTCGTTACTGGATGTAGTTCCTGTAAAGTTGAGTTCTACATTTTTAAAAACACCGTCAAAAAAAGTCGCCTTACCACCGAGAGCGTATGAGAGGTAATTAAATGACACATCACTATCTTCGGTAAGAGGATTAGGTGTGTTTTCAAAAGCACCATACCAGTTTGCTGCTTGATGTCTAGCTCCAGCTGTAATACCCCAATTAAAATCACTAGACCTTTTACCGTAAGAGATATCTAGAGAAGTATCAGAAAATGCATCGTCTGCAACAACCTCATCAATTCCACCTTGTGAAGAGTTATGATTAAAAAATACACCTACATCACTATCTCGATCTACTTCAAAATTCATTGCCAGTTCACCCAAGACATTAATATAATTTCCTAGACCTAACCGCGCATAATTTTTATAATATTTAGCTCTTTGTGTAGGTTTTAATCTAGATAGACCAGCTTTAGTAGGTGTAAAAGTACTAGCTACAGGAACAGAAAATATACTGTAAGTTACTGGTTTCTTTTTCACCTTTGTTGTATCGTTAAAAGTAGGATTACTTTTTACTTTAAAAGCATCACTTATGGAAGGATCATAAGGTTTAACAACTGTAATAGTACCACCATTTAATCGTTCTTCCTCTTCTTCTGGAGTTTGTCCTAAGGCAACTGTTGCACTCAATGCAATGGCCGCAATAACTATGTTTTTTATATTGAAATTCATGATCAACTTAGTTTTGATTTGTCGGTACGACAGATGAGTTTGTTTTTGCTACCTCAGTTTTAATTTTGGCAAGCTCATTTTTTGCAGTAGTAACCACTTCTGGATATTGAGTAAAGTTTGCGATTACTGCATCTAGAATCGTAGTAGCATTCAAAGTTTGATCTAAGGCGTAGTAACTTTTTGCCATTACTACGAGACCTTTTGCACTCCATAATTTATAGCCACCGTAATTTTTACTCAATCCATTTACTGTAGTGATTACAGCATCGTGATCACCTTCTTTGTTCTCAAAATAAGCTTTATAGTAAGTGGCCTCAGCGGCAAGGCTACCTGTTGCTGTCTCTCGTACTTTCTCATAAGCCGTTTTAGCTGCCGTCTCATTACCTTGTTTCCATGAGGAACGAGCAATAATGATTTCTGCATCAGATTTTACATTGTTCTCGATGCTGGTATCGGCTAGAACTTTGTTTGCATACTTTACAGCCTCCGCATACTTTTCTGTCTCATAGTAAGCTTTCATTAAGTTAGACTGAGCATAAATAACATTTTGAGGAAAGTCTGCCAGTTGTTCTAGTTCTTTTAAAACTGGAATGGCTTTGTCATAATCCTTTGTAGTTAAATGAATCTCACTCAATCGCGCCAATGCTTGCTCTGTAAACTCGCTTCTTTCTTTGCTAACTACATATTCGTAATTTGGGACACTTTCTGCTTTTTTATTTTCAGAAAACTGAGCTTGTGCAAGGTAGAAATGAGCTTTGAGAGCGTGCTTTCCATTAGGAAATTGATTCAAATACTTTTTCATTTCTCGAGCGGTGCCGTTCATGTCTCCTTTGATAAAAGGCTGCTCTGCACTTTCATAGGCCGTATCATCTAACTCGTTATCGGTAACTTCTACTCCATCGAGACTTCGCACCCAAACTGCGTAATCATTAGTATTACCTTTATCAATGTAAACTTGTCTCGCGCTGCTTATAGCTTGAACCGCTTGAGGTGTTCCAGCATACTTTTCGGCAACTTGTTTGAAAACAATTAAGGACTGGTCAAGATTTCCATCGTTGTATAATTGCAACCCTTTACGCATCATGGCTTGTGATGTATAAATACTATTAGGATATCCAGAAATTAACTTATCGTAAGTTCTAATACCAGCAGCCACTTGATTAGTATTTATATAGGTATTACCTAATTCATAAATCACGTCATCAATATATTTAGAAGTCTTGAATCTTTTAATAAATGCTTCTAGGTCTTCAATTTTGCGGTCATTCTTCTGTACAAATCCATAAGAAATCGCCTTTTGAAAAGCAGCATAATCTGAATTAAAACCATTGAGTTCTATCGCTTTATTATAAGCTTCCATTCCTGGCCAGTATTGCTTAGTAACAAAGTTTGCATCTCCTATTCTTAAATAAGCATCGTTAAGTCTCACTCGATCATTATTTGCACCAGATTGCTTAGTAAAAGCAGTAAATGATTTTATAGCTTCGTCATATTTCTTAAGCTTAAACTGTGTATAACCCATGTCATAGTTATAAAGTTCATCTTCTTCAATAGCAGTAGAAATCGCCTTAGCCTTTTTGAAATTCTCGTAAGCTCCAGTGAAGTTATTAAGCTGGTACATCGTTTCTGCTTTCCAGAAGATTGTTTTTTTCTTTAATTCTGGATCAACAATATATTTAACCGCTTTATCGAGATTTTCTAAGGCATCTTGATATTCACCTGATGTAAATAAATTCAATCCATAGTATAAAGCTACTTTTCCATATACAGCTTCATTTCCTTTGATTCTTCCATCTTCAAGCAATCGAAGCGCCTCTTTATAATTCTTTGAAGAAAAGTAAGAATCGATTAGAAATTCGTTCATTTCACTTTGCTTATCTGATTCCGGATATTTTTCTAAGTAAGCTAGAATTACCGCTGGAACACTGTCATAAGGGTTTCCATTCTCGTAACTTAATTTTGCATAGTTATAGGACGCATCTTCAGAAATTTGAGGATCGAGGTCCATCTCGCTAGCTTTTTTAAATGCATTGAGAGCATCTTCATTACGATCTAGTTTGATGTAACTTTGACCCAAGTGGTAATAAGCATTCTGTGCTGTGGCGTTTGCACCGTCGATTATTTTATTGAAGGTTTCTACCGCTTTTTCAAAATCACCTTGTTTGTAGTAAGCATAACCTAGCTGGTAATAATCATTATTATTCCACTTACCACGAGTACCTTCATACTTTTGTAAGTATGGTAGTGCCTCGTCATATTTTTCTTGATTAAATAAGGACTGTCCTATAATACGATTCAGTTGAGATTTTTCTCTTCTGTTAGATTTAGGAAGTTGTTCTTTAGCTAGCTTAATCGCTTCATCAAACTTTCCAGATTTATAATTCAAGTCTGCTTTATAGTAAGAAAGTTTTTCATCATCTTCTGGAGATTCACCTACTTGATCAAACAATTCTGTAGCTGTTTCTACTTCGTCATTTTCATAAGCGATGTAACCGAGATAATATTTAGCTTTACTTCCATATTCTTGATCATCACTAACGCGATTAAGGAAAGGTTTTGCATCATCGAACTTTTTGGCTTGCACAAGAGTGTAACCAGTGTTGAAGTAATAGCGGTTAATTTGCTTTCGCGAAAGCGTACTTTTATCAACTCTTTGATACCATGTTGCTGCTTTTCTATAATTACCATTATCAAAATAATAGTCTGCCACATCAATTATTGCCGAATTCTTTTTAATAGAGGTAGGGTATTCTTCAACAAACTTCTCGATCAATTGGTCAGAATTACGTTGATTAAGTCGTACTGCACAATTTGCGATATAGTAGGAAGCGTTTCCTCTTATAACTTCATCATCTACAGTTTCAAGCACTTTCTCAAATAATCTCTGTGAGGCAAGGTACTGGTCTTCTTGATATAGATCTATAGCTTGATTGTAAGTCGCTAGATCATCTGTAGCAATTTTAGATTGCTGTGCATATGTGGCAGTAACCATCATAAAGCATAACAGCATCAGGGCTAATTTTTGCATAATTGAAAAGATTCTAATTGTAAAGTAAAATTATGATTTCCGTAGGTAGAACGCTTTAAAACCTTATTAATTATTCATAATCTTATCCACATCTTAGTTAACTTTACAAGAAATTATAGTTTTTATGTCTGATAACGTTTTATCCTTAAGTAAAGTAGATGTCTTCCAGAAAGATAACCTGATCTTAAAAAATGTCAATCTTGAAATAGGCAAAGGAGAATTTGTCTATTTGATAGGTAAAACAGGAAGTGGTAAAAGTTCTTTAATGAAAACTTTATATGGCGACATACCTTTAAAAAAGGGAGAAGGAACCATTGTAGACTTTGATTTATCTCGCTTGCGCGAAAAAGAGATCCCTTACCTAAGACGCAAGCTAGGCGTCGTTTTTCAAGATTTTAAATTATTGACTGATCGTACGATCAATGATAATTTAAAATTTGTTCTCAAAGCAACCGGCTGGAAAGGTAAAAAGGAAATGATGACGCGCATAGAAGAAGTACTTGATAAAGTAGGAATGAAAACCAAAGGTTTTAAGTATCCTCATGAGCTCTCTGGTGGTGAGCAACAACGCATTGCGATTGCCAGAGCTTTACTTAACGAGCCTGAATTAATTATTGCCGATGAGCCTACTGGTAACCTTGATCCACAAACTAGCGTTGAAATCATGGAAGTCTTGCAGCAAATAAATAAAAACGGTAATACCATTTTAATGGCTACTCATGATTATGCGTTGATTCTTAAATACCCATCTAAAACATTAAAGTGCGATGATGGTGAAATCTTTGAGGTAGTACAAAAAGCAGTTTGAACCGAGAATTACACATAATATCTTTTGATATCCCATATCCAGTAAATTATGGAGGTGTTATCGATGTTTTTCATAAAATAAAATCGTTACATGAAAAAGGTGTTCAAATTACACTCCATTGCTGGCAATATGGAGACAGAGTACCTCAAGATATATTAGAACAATATTGCAAACAAGTATTTTATTATGAGCGCAAGATAGGTTTCTATGGGATATCTGCTACTTTACCTTATATCGTTTATTCTAGGAGAGATAAATTATTGCTAGAACGATTGCAACAAGATACTGCTCCTATTTTATTTGAAGGCTTGCACACATGTTACTATCTTGATAATGAATCGTTAAAAGATCGTCATAAAATGGTGCGTTGTCATAATATAGAACATGAATATTATGAAAAACTAGCGCAACATAGTACAAGAGTAAAAAAGATTTATTTTAAAAAAGAGAGTGAACTATTAAGAAAGTATGAGCCTATCCTTAAAAATGCTCAAACACTATTTACTATATCAGACGACGATCAATTGTACTTTGAAAATAATTTTAGAGATGTAGAAGTAATTAAAATCAACGCCTTTCATACAGATGACAACGTTTCAAGCCAAAAAGGTGAAGGAGATTATTGTTTATTTCACGGCAGCTTGAACGTTAGTGAAAACGATCACAGCGCCAAATACCTAGTAGAGCATATATTTTCTGAAATAGATCATCCGTTGATTATCGCTGGAAAAGATCCTTCCTTTGAACTTAAAAAGATATGTTCTAAAAAGAAACACGTTACTCTGATAAGCAATCCTAGTTGGGAAGAGCTTAACGAGTTGATTTTAAATGCTCACATTCATCTTATGCATGCGTCTCAGAAAAGCGGTTTAAAATTAAAACTGCTCAAAGCCTTGTTTTCTGGTAGACACGTTATCGCAAATAAAAAGATGGCAACTGAAAAATCAATAGCTCAACATGTTACTATTGCTGGCTCACAAGCGGCATGGATTAAAGCTATCAAAACATTAATGAAGCAACCTTTTACGGAAGAAATGCGACACGAAAGAATAAAGGTATGTGAAGATTTTTCTAATGAAAATGGAGCTGAACTGATTTTAAAATCAATGCATTATTAAGATTTTAGTCCACATACCGCTATATAACAAAGCCGCTACCATAGAGCGAGCAATTAATAGTGTACTGCATCAAGACGCAGCTTATTATGATATTTTAATTATAGATGATGGCTCTACAGATGACAGCTTTAATGTTGTTAAACCTGTTGAAAGTGATCAAGTAATCATATTATCTCAAGAAAATCAAGGAGTAAGTGCAACGCGCAATAGAGCAATGAAGTTTGCACTTGATAAAAAATATGATGCTATTGCATTTCTAGATGCAGATGATTACTGGGACACTAACCATCTTAACGTATTGATTTCTCTGTTTGATAAGTTTCCAGAAGCTGAAGTGGCTGGAGCTAATTATAGGTTAAAACGATCTCGCAAAACCCTGCGGACTAAATTCAGTAATTTTAAGGATCAAAGTGATCAACTATTAGAGCACTTTTTTGAGCATAATTACCTGAACAGCGTGCTGAATTGCTCTAATGTAATGATAAGAATCAGCGCGATTAAAAACGTAGGTTACTTTGCAGAAAAGATTACACATTATGAAGATATAGACTGGTTCATAAGAATAGGCATGAATACCTCCACAGCATTTAGCTTTACAACTACTACTACTATTGATGAAGCAGCAGGAAATAGATCTGACCAAATAAAAATGAACGATAGAGAGCTACCAGATTTTACTATCTATCAAGCAAAAACTAAAAACCATAAAGGCCTTGAAAAATACTTAGACTTAAATAGATTTTCTCTAGCTATAGCCTACCGGATGGATAACAATATTAAAATGGCAAGTTTTTACCAGCAGCAAATTAACTCTAAGAACCTAAGTATTACTCAACAATCTCTTTTAAAAATGAGCTCCTTAAAGCTTAAATCTTTAAAAAAAACACAGGAGATTCTAGGTAACCTAGGTTTAAACTTCAGAACTGGTAATTAAGTTATAGATCTCTTTGTCTCTAATATAGTCTTCTTCATCAAATTCATGTGACGCTAGTACTAGACATATGGCACCACTTGAAAAGTCTGACAACTCTCTCCATATCATAGTAGGAATTAACAATCCTTTATTGGGTTTATTTAAAGTTACTTTTACCCTATGGTCACCGTTATCTAACTCAACTGTAAAGCTTCCAGAGACAGCTATGAGTAACTCAAGACATTCTTTATGCGCATGACCACCACGGTAAGAATCACTAGGTACGTCATATAAATAATAGACACGTTCTATTTTATAAGGAATAGTGTCTTTTTCCAGCACCGCAAGATTCCCTCGAGGATCTGTAATTTTAGGAATGTCTATTATTTTATAATTCATTAACTCAAAGATACTATTGTTTTGGGTGATTTATACGATGTCCTTCAAAACCACTTAAGTAATCATTAGCACCATGTTCAAAAACTTTAAACTTTTCCGACAATTTAGGAAAGCTCCTTACGTATCCTTTCCTCCACAAAAAGAATATATACTTAAATTGATAGAAAACAGCTGTAACTATATTATCTCTTCCTGCTAGTGCGCCTCGCGCATAGATAACTCGATTAGAAGACACATCATCACTACTGGTTCTAGATTCATGTTGTACAATAAAATTAGGTACATAACCTATTTCTAATTGTTTTGATAAAGCGTCATCAAGAAAAACAAAATTTTCTGAATCTTGAAATTGAGCTCCGAGACCGAACCTGATATTATATTTCAAATCTGCAGATAGGATTTCTTTCCTCTTAAATGTAATCTCTGGCGATAAGATAGGTACAATCTCTTTTCTATCTAACAACCGAAATTCACATTCATAATCGTAAAATGCTGTCCCTGCAGGAGTTTTTGTCCTAAATGTAAGTATAGTAAAATCGTTTTTATTATGAGCATTTACAATAGTCTCTACAGCATCTGGCAGTACAATACAATCGTCATCTAGAATCCAGCATAGTTCTTTATTGCTATGCTCAATAGCGAGGTTCCTACTCTTACTTAAACCAAACTCTTTACTATTAATGACTCTTATATTTTCGTAATCAGAATACAGCACATTCTCTAAAGACTGGTTAACGATAAGAACAGACTCCTTAATCTGATTTACTTTTTTTTGAAACATCTCTTCTAGGAAAGACAAATCATTGCGGTTCATAGTCGCAATTAGAATTTCTAAATCTGTATTTCTGTAAGTACTCAACTCCTTATCTTTACATCAAAGATACTTCTATATGCGCATATTGCTAGTAGGTGAATACAGTGGTTTTCATAATTCCTTAAAACATGGCCTTGTCCAGCTCGGTCACGAGGTTACTATAGTAGGCGATGGAGATGGGTTCAAGCGTTTTCCTGTCGATATAGAAGTAGGCAGCTCTTTCTTTGAGCGCAATTGGTTTTTACATAAAATAAAAGTAGCCTGGTGGAAACTCACAGGTAATAACTTAGAAGATCGATTGAAGTTGGCACGCTTTCGCGAAAGCGAGAACAAATTAAAAAACTACGACATCGTTCAATTTATAAACTCTAACGCGTTTGATTGTGAGCCAGATGTAGAACGTATCATGATAGATTTTCTACTGCTTCATAACAAAAAGTCAATACTTATTGCTTGCGGTGATGATTATGAATACTCTAAATATCTGACTGAAGAACATGACGGTTACAGTATTCTAGACGCTACAACAATGGGTGAATCTCAGAAGAAGCAGTTATTTCACACGTACAAATATTTAGGTAAAGGCTATAAGAATAATTATTTACACCTAGTCGATGAGTCATTGTGCGTCATACCTAGTAACGTAGATTATTCTATGGCTTTATGGAACCAGCCTAAAGCTACGCAGATTATTCCAGCAGCTATTAATTGTTCTAAATTTGAGCTTAGTTTAAATGAGAATTTAAACACTATAGAGATTTTCTTAGGAATCAATCGTGGGAATTACTGGAAAAAAGGCATCTATTATTTTGAACAAGCATTAGAAATTATTCAAAATAAATATGGTAAGAAAGTTCAAATAACTGTTGCTGAAAGTTTGCCTTATCATGAATATATATCATCATATAAAAAAGCACATATTTTATTAGACCAAGTGTTATGCTATGATCAAGGATACAATGCTCTAGAAGCTATGGCGCAAGGCAAAGTTGTATTTTCTGGAGGAAGTGCTGTATACTTAAAAGCTCACAATTTAGATACAGTTCCAGTAATAGATGCACGGCCAGATGTTGATTATTTGGTAAAGAAATTATCTTATTTAATAGAACATCCAGAAGTTATAATTTCTACGGGCAAAGCTGCACGAGCACACATTTTGAATTATCATGATAGTGTAGCAATCGCAAAAAGATATGAAAAGCACTACCTTAATATCGGATGATTTTAATTTTATCCTATCCGATATTAAAAAGAAATGATTACATTTGAAGGTGGAAAACTGGAAAGATATAAGAGTTACCTATGAGATGATGGATTTACTCGTTAAGATAGACGAGAAAAAATTACGTCTTGATCAACATCGCCCTTTCCCTAGTCCAGTAGTTCATAATATTCAAGAAAATCTAGCGCTAGAATGGACTTACAATTCTAACAGTATTGAAGGAAATACGTTGACTTTACAAGAAACTAGAATGGTTCTGGAAGACGGCTTGACCGTAAGCGGCAAGTCTTTGCAAGAATATTTTGAAGCAGTTAATCATCATGAAGCTATAGATTATGTAGAACAATTAGTCCAGCCAGATTACATATTACGAGAAAGAGATATTCTCAATGTTCATGAACTGGTTATGGATCGTATTGATAAAGAATTTGCTGGTCGCATACGCAATGCAGGTGTAAGAATAAGTGGTGCAAACTTTGTTCCACCTAACGCTAGAAAAGTACCTGATTTATTAGAAGAATTAATTACTTGGGTAAATGAAGAAGAGCTAGAAATGCATCCTATCATTAAAGCAGCTGTTTTTCATCACCGTTTTGTATGGATTCATCCATTTTTCGATGGAAATGGTCGCACGGCAAGACTGTCATTTAATTTGCTGTTTTTAAGAGAAGGATTTCCTCCTGCCATTATATTAAAAGTTGATCGTAAAAAATACTATACAGCTCTTAACGATGCTAATCAAGGTAACTATGAAAAGCTATTTTTTCTAGTAGGGAGAGCAGTCCTGCGCTCACTAGACATATACTTAAGTAATCTAGATGATACTGCTGGTGATTACGCACCTATTTCAAGCATTGTTGAGGAGCCGAGCATTTCTTACGGTCAAGAATATGTAAGCCTGCTAGCACGAAAAGGTAAAATAGACGCTTACAAAGAAGGTCGTGTCTGGTTTACAACTGAGAAAGCTGTTAAAGACTACATGGCTAGACGTAAGAGAAAAAGGAAGTTGAAGTAGTTGTAGTTGGTAATTGGTAATTGGTAATTGGTAATTGGTAAAACTAGAAATCCACAATTCAAATATGTTGAATTGTGGATTTTTTATTTTCTCCTTTAGAAGAAATTCAAGTTCCAGTTCAAATTCGCGTTTTTTATTTATTCTTCCATTGAATGTCTAATCCTGGAAAATCCTCAGCCGTTTTTTCTTTTGCTTGTTTAGGGATAAGAAATTCATATTCTAAAGTTACTTCAAGGCCATCATCTAGATAAAAAAGCATGGTCTCTTCACCTTCATAATCACATATCACAATAGCATGAATCTCATGAACATCAAAGTACTCTTCATCTTTGATTTCTATAGGTTCTACAAATTCAAAATAATGAAGCACTCTTGCGCCTTTAAAATAATCGATTTGATCTAAGTAGAGGTCTTTTTCCATATGACAAAGGTACTATTTAAGTTATATAAAAAGCCAGCTCTTTCAAGCTGGCTTTGGTTTATTGCTTTAATGAATTTAATCTAAACCGTGCGATTTACATCAAATGCTTCCAGTAGTTGCGCAACACGTTGAACAAACTGTCCTCCTAGTGCTCCATTTACAACTCTATGGTCATAACTATGCGATAAGAACATTTTCATTCTGATGCCGATAAAGTCACCTTCTGGCGTTTCTACTACAGCAGGAACTTTTCTTATTGCTCCAAGAGCCAAAATACCTACTTGCGGCTGATTTATAATAGGTGTTCCAAGGACAGAGCCAAATGTACCAACGTTAGTTACCGTATAAGTACCACCTTGTGTATCGTCTGGTTTTAACTTACCATTTCTAGCTCTATTTGCAAGATCATTTACCGACTTTGCCATACCTACCAGATTTAATTGATCTGCATTTTTAATTACCGGAACAATTAAATTACCGTCTGGAAGAGCTGCCGCCATTCCTAGGTTGATATTTTTACGCTTTATGATTCTATCACCGTCTAATGATATATTCATCATCGGGAATTCTTTCAATGCTTGAGCTACCGCTTCCATGAATATAGGTGTGAACGTGAGGTTCTCTCCTTCTCTTTGCTTGAAGCTGTCTTTATGCTTTTTTCTCCAGTTCCAGATGTTTGTTACATCACACTCGATAAAACTTTGTACGTGTGCACTCGTCTGTACTGACGCTACCATGTGGTGAGCAATCAGCTTGCCCATGCGAGTCATTTCTATAATTTCATCTTCTCCATTTACAGATACTGGTGCTGCTACAGGAGCTTGCTTAGGCGCTGCAGAATGAGACGCTGGTGCTGCTGGTGTTGATGGCTGTTTTGAAACTGTTGCAACTTTTCCAGACTTCTTGTCTGCAACATATTTTAAAATGTCGTCTTTAGTAACACGTCCATCTTTACCAGAACCAGAAATGGACTCTAGTTCTTCAAGAGAGATATTTTCTTCTTTGGCTATGTTTTTAACTAATGGTGAATAAAAAGAATCACTATCTGAAAAATTAACCGTTTCTGAGACTTGGCTGATTTCTTTTTCTACTTGGCTCGCTGCTGCTTTTACTTCTGGAGTAGAAGAAGCTGGTGTTTGTTCTGCTTTCGCGGAAGCGGCTTCACCACTATCTTCACCTTCAGTTTCTATAATAGCTATAGTTTGCCCTACTTGCACAACATCGTCTACTTGAAATAAAATCTCAACCAGCTTACCATCTACCTCGCTAGGCACTTCACTATCTACCTTATCTGTGGCGATTTCTAGCACAGGTTCATCCATTTCTATGGTATCGCCTACGTTTTTAAGCCATGAAGTAATGGTAGCCTCTGCCACCGATTCTCCCATTTTAGGTAATTTAAGTTCAAATTTTGCCATAACTATTTAGGTACTATAACGTTTTCTAATATTTTGCAAAAGTAAGAATTATAGACTTTACAATTGCGAATTATTCACTGATATGGGAATACTTTAAGAATCGGTTATGAATATCGCAACGATTCTTGCATTTTATCACATATATTTTATTTCTCCACGACCATTACTACTATCACTGCCTATATAAAAATCTCTTTTAGGAGACAAGAATCTATGTTTCAAATTTTCTGTTTGAATCATAAAACGTATTACTTCTTGTATTTTGAGCGTTTTTAAGTCCCACAAAATTGTGGCATCTTCAAGAGGACAATCCCAAACCTCAGCATGCTTCACTCTTTTCATTTTTATGGGTAGTTCCAAGTTTATGTCTTCAGTAACCAGATATAAATTATTGAGTTCTTTCGCCTCGTTTGCTTGCTTCTGTTTTGATTTAACAGCAACCATTCCTTTAATCATCAAATCAATCGCTTTTTTCTCTAATGCAGATTGTTTGAAATACTTTTCGTAGAATAATCCCATAGCACCATAAAAGCGCTCGAGATAAACTCTATCTTTTACCGTACTTTCTCCTTTAAAATGGATGACCTTTTGATCGCCTAGGTAGTAATTTTGGTAGCCTTTTTGAATCGCCGTGTAACTTAAATCGATGTCCTCGCCGTACATAAAATACCGCTCGTCAAAACCTCCACAGTCTTCATAAACCTCTCTCTTACAAAACATAAAAGCACCTACAAGTATATCTACTTTGCCTCTATCGTTTTGACCTACCTCATTGTAATAATAGTTGCGATCATTGCCTAGCATTTTTTGCCGGGCCACCTTGGGCGTAGGAATGTGTCGTTTGCTTTCTGGCAAGTATTTTCCTGTTCCATCGATAAGTTGAACTCCTAAAAACCCCATTATAGGTTGCGCTCGCGCGAAAGCGATACATTCTTCAAACACCTCTTCTCCTACTATTGTATCAGGATTTAATATGCAGAGTAACTCACCTTTTGCTTGTTCTACAGCTAAATTATTTCCTTTAGAAAAACCGTAGTTTTCTTCATGCGCAATGACTTTTATTTGATCCTTGAAAACAAAATGAAGCATTTGTAGACTGGAATCAGTTGAATTGTTATCAGCTACAATGATTTCAACATCTATATTTTTTGTTGCTCTCAAAACGCTATAAATGCACAGCTCTAAAAAAGCTGCTGCGTTATAGTTGAGTATGATGATGGAGAGTTTCATTTAAAATCAACAGTAATGTCACCTTTAACTTTAAGAGCATCTAACATAGGAATCATATGGCGCTCTTGTATTTCAAAGTTATCTAAAATGTAATGTTGAAAATCTTGATAACTGTGCTTCTTCATAAGATTCAAATGAGCTTGAGCAGCATCATATTTTTCGTTTGCACATAACGCCCATATATACTCTACATTGAAATCAAAGTTACTGATATCTCCTTTTAACTGTGACTCATACTCTACTAAGGCTTGATCAAGAATAGCCTCACCTTTGATAATTTCCTTATTTATTAAAAGAAATAAGCCTCTTTGAATTTTGTACAAAGGCCTTTCTGGAAACATCTCTATTAATCTAGCGTTTGTCTCTAATAATCCTTTTACATCTCTCTTTTCAGAGTAAATTCCAATTTTATTATTAAGTGCAGTAAAATTTTGATCGTCTAATTCTAATGCTTGATCAAATAGTAAAAGAGCGCTATCTAGCCTTACGTCATTATCCAAACTAAAATCCATATAAACATCAAAGGCTTTTTTGGATATCTTTTCGGCTTCAAGTTCATTTTGGTATGAGTTACAAGAAAACAATAAAATGGCAAATACGCACAAAAAAGTATTATTAATTTTCATACCCTAACTCTTTAAAGAATTCTCATAAGGAACACGATGTAAAATACTTCTTCCCAGTGTTACCTCATCGGCAAATTCCAGCTCGTCTCCTACGGCTATTCCTCTCGCGATGGTAGATGTGTTGACTTCTAGTCCATCTAGCTGTTTGAAAATATAGAAGTTGGTCGTATCGCCTTCTATTGTAGGACTAAGAGCAAAAATAATCTCTGTAACACCTTTATTTTTTACACGATCTACTAGCGATCTTACTTTTAGATCTTGTGGTCCTATTCCATCCATAGGGCTAATTTTTCCACCCAAAACATGGTAGAGACCTCGATATTGGCTCGTATTTTCTATAGCCATGACATCACGTATATCTTCTACAACACAAACAATGGACTGATCGCGATTAAGACTAGAGCAAATTTCACAAATTTCTACATCACTTACATTGTGGCAATTTTTACAAAAATTAAGATCATGACGCATTTTTAATAAAGCATCACTAAGCAAATCTGTATTTTGCTCTGGCTGTCGCATTAAATGCAACACCAGTCGTAAAGCGGTGCGTTTGCCTATTCCAGGTAATTGCGATACTTGATTAACGGCTTCTTCTAAAATTTTTGAGGAGAAATTCATGATTGGTAAAGATAGAAAAGAGTTGTGAGAAGTATGAAATGCTTAACACAAAGAATTTTGTTATTGGTCTGAAAAAAAATCACTAAGAATTATCTCTGGATAAAAAAGAAATCGCAGCCTACTTTGTCCTTGCGGACATTTCCTCCAGTGAAGAAAATCTCTGGGATTTGAAGAATTATTAAAAGTATCATGATAGAATTAGCCGACACCGCTATGCAGTGATATGACAAATTAAAACGGTTTGTATATTACTAAGATTAGAACGCGTATAAATGGAAGCGCTTATAAGATGGTTCAGACTTGTTTTCGGGATGAGATCACGTATAAATTGCTACCGCAATTTTACGAGATTTGAGCTTTGCTCAAATGAATCATCGCAAACACCGCATAATTAATCATATCCTGATAGTTGGCATCGATTCCTTCAGAAACTAGCGTGGCTCCTTCATTATCTTCAATTTGTTTTACTCTTAGTAATTTTTGTAAGATCAAATCAGTTAAAGAACTTACGCGCATATCTCTCCATGCCTCACCATAATCGTGGTTTTTATCCATCATAAGCTGTTTTGTTACAGCAACATGATGATCATATTGCTCGAGAGATTCTTCTAGAGTTAAATCTGGCTGTTCTACAACACCTTTATCTAGTTGAATAAGCGCCATTATGGAATAATTGATAATTCCTATAAATTCACTTTCTTGTCCTTCATCTACTTTAGATTCAGAAAGAGTTTGTAATCCTCTAATGCGTTGGGCTTTTATAAAAATCTGATCAGTAAGTGATGGCAATCTTAAAATGCGCCATGCGCTACCATAATCTTTCATTTTATTAGAAAACAAATCACGACATTGTGAAATTACGGCATCGTATTGCTGGCTTGTTTGGGACATGCGTAGTACAAATTTTGTGTAAATTTCGCATTTAAAACTCAATTAACCATATTTCATGTCGACTATAAATTGCGCAGGTACACTTATCGATCTTTCTACGCCTCATGTAATGGGCATTGTCAACTGTACTCCAGACTCTTTTTATGATGGTGGCAAGCTCAAAAATGATACTGCTATTTTACAACAAGTAGAGAAAATGCTGGACGACGGAGCTACTTTTATAGACGTAGGTGGTTACAGTTCACGTCCAGATGGAGATGATATTTCAGTAGGTGAAGAGCTTTCTCGAGTACTTCCAGTTCTTGACTTGATTACAGCCCGTTTTAATATTAAAGGTTTGTCTTGTGACAGCTTTCGCGAAAGCGTAATAAAAAAAGCTCTTAATCACGGTGCAACCATCGTGAATGACATCAGTGCTGGTCAATTATCTCTATATATGCTAAAAACGGTAGGTAAAGCTAAAGTGCCTTACATCATGATGCATATGCGTGGCACGCCGCAAACCATGAAATCCATGACCGATTATGATGATATGATCGTAGAAATTAATTATTACTTTTCTGAACGTATTGCTACGGCAAGATCTTATGGAATCAATGATATTATTATTGATCCAGGATTTGGGTTTGCAAAAACTCGAGAACAGAATTTTGAATTGCTCTCAAATCTTAATTTACTACAAGCTCACAATGTGCCTATTCTTGCAGGAGTTTCTCGTAAATCCATGATTTATAAAACCTTAAATACTACTGCTCAACAAGCGCTAAATGGTACCACAGCTTTAAACATGGTGAGTTTAATGAATGGTGCAAAGATTTTGCGCGTTCATGATGTAAAAGAAGCAATGGAAACTATCAAGCTCTTTAACGAGTTAACGATAAATTAATTCTATTTTTACTACATGGAGTTACCTGGATTTAGAATAATTGATTTAATAGATATTTTACTAGTTGCTGCGGTAGTTTTTTACCTGTACCGATTAGTAAAAGGAACTGCTGCTCTCAATATTTTTATAGGTATTTTTATTATCTATCTTATTTACCAGCTTACCGTTTTTATGAAAATGGAGATGCTGAGTCAGGCTTTAGGCGCTGTTACAGGAGCTGGTGTAGTTGCACTTATTGTAGTGTTTCAGCAAGAAATTAGGCGATTTTTGCTGATGCTGGGCTCTACTCAATTCACTTCTAGAAAACGTTTTTTAAAACAATTGCGCATTTTTCAAGAAGAGAAAGACACTAACGACATCGTAGTGGATGAGATTGTAAAAGCCTGTAAAAAGATGAGTGCCACAAAAACTGGAGCGCTCATAGGAATTAAACGAGACGGATCCCTAGATTTCATTAAGAACACTGGTGATGAGCAGGATATTCTAGTTAACTCTTCTATCATTCAAAGTATCTTCTATAAAAACAGCACCTTACATGACGGCGCCATGATTGTGGAAGGGAACAAAATAACTGCTACAAGAGTAATTTTACCTTTATCAGAAAACAGAAAAATACCTCAACGCTTTGGGTTGCGCCATCGAGCTGCTTTAGGTCTAACCGAAAGAAGTAGTGCTATTGCCATTATAGTAAGTGAAGAGACAGGACAAATATCACTGGTTCAAGAAGGAGCTTTTGAAACCTACTCAGACACTAAAGAGCTGGTTAAAAAAATTAAATCACTTCTTGCCTGATGGAACGACACTGTAAGAATTGTAGTAAAATGCTATATGCAAGACAGAACTTTTGTTCTAATTGCGGCTCTAAATGGGTGGATTATAGGTTAACGCCTAAAAGGATCGCGACGGAAGTTTCAAATCGATATCTAGGAACGGACAATGTGCTTCTCGTTACACTTATTGCCTTATTAAAATATCCAGAAGATGTAATTCATGGTTACATTACTGGACAGCGTAAAAAATATGTCAACCCAGCTAGCTTTTATCTGATTAGTTTGACCTTAATAGGTTTACAAATCTTTATTTTAAAACATATTGCTCCGGACACCTTAGGTTTTGGTGATTTGAAAGATGCAGAATCGGTGCAAACATACATTGGCTATTTCTACGATTATATTGGGTTATTTACTACATTTTTTATTCCCGCATATGCACTCACTGGCTATTTAGTTTTCATTGATATTAGAAAATATAATTTTTCAGAACACCTGGTCTTTTGTATTTACATATTTGGGTTTATAAATATTTTGACATTTCTACTCACTCCATTAGTAATAGGATTTGCGATTGATTATCAAGTGATATCTTTGATAATCACACCACTTAGCATTGTTCAATTTGCATGGTATTATAAAAGGTGTTTTCAATTAAACCTCGGGCAAATCGTTTTGAAAACATTGATTGCAATGATTGTATTTCAAATTATATCTGTAATCTACT
>NZ_MAAX01000125.1 GCF_002162835.1 Nonlabens dokdonensis | reverse complement strand
CCTATCTCTATAAAACCTATGATGGAGATAATAGGAAAATCTCCTGGTGTGGATAAGATAGCTACTACTAACTTAATGATCACGGCGAGAGGCCCATTATTTGTTTCTGATACTTCTATAAATATTAATCCAGACGCTATAGAATTGGCTAAGATTGCTCAAATGACTGGTCGTACAGCTTCCATGTTTGGTGTGTCACCTGTCATTGCGATGACATCATACGCAAATTTTGGGTCGTCTTCACATCCTAACGCTTCAAAAGTTACCGAAGCGGTTAAATATTTGCATCAGTACTATCCAGATTTAGTGGTAGATGGAGAGCTTCAAACAGATTTTGCTTTAAATCAAGAATTGCTTAAGAGTAAATTTCCTTTCTCAAAGCTAGCAGGTAAGAAAGTAAACACCTTAGTGTTTCCTAATCTAGAAAGCGCTAATAGTTCGTACAAAATGCTTAAAGAATTAAATGGTATAGATTCTATAGGTCCTATAATGATGGGTATGAAAAAGCCAGTACACATTTTGCAATTAGGAGCTAGTGTTGATGAAATTGTAAACATGGCAGCGGTAGCTGTAATCGATGCACAACAAAAAGAAAAGCACGCAAAAAAGAGCCTTTAAAACTACTTGCGTGCTTAACATTTGATCATTAATATTTTCTTACATTTGATTTCTTAAAATATGTTAAATAATGATTGCACAACTTCAAGGTAAACTAGTAGAGAAGAATATGACTGATGTAGTCATAGACTGTGCTGGAGTAGGATATCTTGTAGAAATTTCCCTTCACACGTATTCTTTAATTCCTGAAGGTGAGTTAATTAAATTATTTACCTACCAGTTAGTTAGAGAAGACGCTCACCGTTTATTCGGTTTTATGGAAAAAACAGAGCGAGAAATATTTAAACTACTACTTTCTGTATCTGGTATAGGTGCAAATACTGCTAGAACCATGCTTTCTAGTCTCGATCCTAATCAAATAGCTCAAGCTATTGCGTCTGGAGATGCACGAACAATACAAAGTGTCAAAGGAATAGGAGCAAAAGGAGCCCAGCGTGTAATACTGGATTTAAAAGATAAAATCTTACAAGTGCTCGATAATCCAGATTTAACAGTAGTAGCAAGCAATACTGGACGAGAAGAAGCGTTATCTGCATTAGAAACATTAGGATATATGCGTAAGCAAGCCCAAAAAGTGGTGGACAAAATACTATCTTCTCAGCCCGATGCGACTACGGAACAACTTATAAAACAAGCACTTAAACAGTTATAAGATTTGAAATATCATACTACTAACTTAAGGTTTGTTGCCTTTATTTTATGCCTTTTGGTTTCCGCTTTCGCGAAAGCGCAAGAACCTAATCAAACCGCACAAGATTCTATTAAAACTGGAGTGAGGCTAGGAACGTTACAGTTGCCAGATCCTCCAAGCATTACCACTTTATATAAGTACAATGCAAATCTAGATCGCTACATATACTCCAGCACCTTTAACGGTTATAATATTGATTTTCCATTTATATTGACAAGGGAACAATACTTAGATCTAGTACTGAAGCAGCAAATGCGCGATTATTTCAAGGAGAAAGCTGCTGCCATAGCTGGTAAGTCTAAAGAAGATAAAGAAAAACAAAAAGATTTACTTCCTAATTTTTACGTGAATTCAGATTTATTTGAATCGATTTTTGGAGGTACTGAAATTGATATTGATCCTCAAGGCTCTGTAGAAGTAGATCTAGGTTTATTGTTCAATAGATCAGATAACCCTAGTTTTTCTCCTAGAAACAGACAAAACTTAACTTTTGATTTCAATCAGCGTATTAACCTAAGTCTGGTAGGTAAAGTAGGTACTAGATTACAGGTAAATGCAAATTATGATACACAAAGTACCTTTAATTTCCAGAATCAAATCAAGTTAGATTACACTCCTACAGAAGATGATATTTTACAGAGCATAGAAGTCGGTAATGTGGCAATGCCTTTAAATTCTCAATTGATACGAGGAGCTCAGAGTTTATTCGGTATCAAAACAGAGTTGCAATTTGGTAAGACTAGAATTACAGCTGTTTTTTCTGAGCAACAATCTGAGTCTAGAACAGTGCAAGCAGCTGGAGGAGCAACGGTCAATGATTTTGATTTTTTCTCATTAGATTATGATGAGAACCGCCACTATTTTCTTTCTCATTACTTTAGAGATAACTATGATACTGCTCTACAGGACTTTCCGTTCATAAGAAATAACATTCAAATTACTAGAGCTGAGGTATGGATAACTAACCGAGGTAATAGAACTCAAGATGTACGTAATTTAGTTGCTATTCAAGACATAGGAGAGTCAGATCCTGAAAATATAGGGTTAGATACAGTGCCTAGTGGATTTTTAAATGTTCCCGCAGGAAGCTTTCCTGATAATGAAAATAACGACTTTAATCCAGAAGGGATTAATGGAGGTTCACAAACCCTTCTTAATAGTCAGATAAGAGATATCGCTACCGTTCAACAAGGTTTTGGTGGAGCAACTGTTAATGAAGGCTTTGACTATGTAACTCTTGAAAATGCCAGGAAACTAACCCCACAAGAATATATTTTGAATACCCAGCTAGGGTATATTTCTTTAAGACAACGACTGAATAATGACGAGGTTCTCGCTGTTGCATTTCAATATACGGTAGGTGGTCAAGTCTTTCAAGTAGGTGAATTTGCTAATGATGGTATTATTGCTACAGATGTTGTGGCAAATCCTAATCCTAATCAGCCACCAGTTAACAATCAAAGTTTAGTAGTGAAGTTGCTTAAGAGTAATCTTACTAATGTAAGCGAGCCTATCTGGGATTTAATGATGAAGAACATCTATAATCTAGGAGGCTTTCAACTTACTCCTGAAGATTTTAGATTAAATATCTTTTATCAATATCCGCCAGAGCTTAACTATATCACAGCTGCTGAAGGTACTATAGGAAACCCTGCAGTTGCCTTACCTGATGATGTAGATCAAACTACATTAATACGTGTTTTTAATCTAGATAGATTGAATCAACAAGGTGATCCACAGCCGCAAGGTGATGGTTTTTTTGATTATGTTCCAGGGCTTACTATTGATGAAGAAAATGGTAGAATCATATTTACTACCGTGGAACCATTTGGTAGTCATATATTTAATAAGTTAGATAATACTCCAGGAACAGATTACAATGACCCTTCTACATATAATGCAAATCAAGCGCAATATGTATATAGGGATATGTATCGTACTACAAAAGCGCAAGCATTACAGAGTGCAGATAAGAACAAATATCTTATTAAAGGAGAATACAAATCTACTGGACAAGAAGGAATTCCTATCGGTGGTTTTAATGTTCCTCGAGGCTCCGTAACCGTAACTGCGGGAGGAAGAACGTTACAAGAAGGAATTGATTATACAGTAGATTATCAATTAGGTCGTGTAATTATTTTAGATCAAGCCTTATTAAATTCTAATACACCTATACAAGTTTCTACAGAAAACAATTCTGTTTTCAATCAGCAAACAAAACGTTTTACAGGTATTAATGTAGAACATAAATTTAGTGATGATTTTATTTTAGGAGGTACATTCCTTAATCTGAAGGAACGACCTATTACTCAAAAATCTACTTACGGTTTTGAGCCTATTAACAATACGATTCTAGGTATGAACTTCTTATATAATACAGAAGTTCCATTTTTAACTAGGTTAGCAAATAAATTGCCTAATGTTGATACAGATGTGCCATCAAATTTATCATTAAGAGGTGAGATAGCTTATTTATTTCCAGGTTCACCAGCTGGAGATGATTTTGGTGGGCAAGCAGCTGCTTATGTTGATGATTTTGAAGGCTCTCAAACGACTATCGATATATTAACTCCTTTTTCTTGGTCTTTAGCCAGTACTCCAGTAGCTTTTGAAGGTGCGGGCAGTCCAGCAAATCCTTTGGCATACAATTTCAGTCGTGCAAAGATGGCTTGGTATTCCATCGACCCTATATTCTATGGCAATCAAAGACCTACAGGAATTACTGATGACGACGTCTCTGATTACAGGACTAGACGCGTTTTTATTGATGAATTATTTCCTAATGTAGATTTACAGCAAGGCCAGCAGCAGGTGATTAACACTTTAGATATGGCTTACTATCCTGACGAGCGCGGACAGTATAATTATAATCCACAAGCTGCGGGAACAAATATCTTACCTAATCCTGCAGATAATTGGGGTGGAATCATGCGACAATTCTCTAGTACAGATTTTGAGCAGACTAACGTGGAGTATATTCAATTTTGGATTATGGATCCGTTTCAATATGATCCTACAAATAATGGTGGTACCATTTCTATAAATCTAGGGAGTATTTCTGAAGATATCCTAAAAGATAATAGGAAGCAATTTGAAAATGGATTGCCAGATGATGGCGGTACAGACTTAACTGTAAATACAGCTTATGGTAAAGTGCCTGTTAATCAGTCATTAGTTTATGCGTTTGATACACAAGGTGCTGAGCGTGAAAATCAAGATATAGGGCTAGATGGCTATAGTGATAATGAAGAGCTTGCAGACTTTCCTGCATTTGGACCTATAGATCCAGCTGGTGATAATTATGAATTTTTTGTAGCGGCCACCGGAGACATTCCTATGAGGTATAAAAACTATAATGGTACAGAAGGTAATTCACCTACCACCGTTACTCAAGATAATCGAGGTTCTACAACCTTGCCAGATGTAGAAGATATCAACCGTGATAACACGATGAATACGATTGATAGCTATTATGAGTATGATATTGACATCTTCCCAGGAATGGAT
>NZ_MAAX01000028.1:39282-39557 GCF_002162835.1 Nonlabens dokdonensis | reverse complement strand
AGGAAAGTTTGAAGCCGCTAATGGTGGTACTATTTTCTTAGATGAAATTGGAGATATGAGTTTATCGGCTCAAGCCAAAGTATTAAGAGCATTACAAGAAAGCAGAATTCAACGTGTAGGTAGCGATAAAGACATTAAAGTTAACGTTCGTGTTGTAACAGCAACAAATAAAAACTTAAAGAAGGAAATTGAACAAGGGCGATTTAGAGAAGATCTTTACCATAGACTTGCTGTGATATTGATTGAAGTACCAGCCTTAAATGATAGACGAAGTG
>NZ_MAAX01000028.1:0-39233 GCF_002162835.1 Nonlabens dokdonensis | reverse complement strand
AATAGAATGCTATATGTCTTTAAAAATCGTGTTGTTAGGTTACATGGGGTCAGGTAAATCGACTATTGGAAAACTACTTGCAGAGAGAGTAAATTATAATTTTATTGATCTAGACGATGAAATAGAAAAACTGGAAAACAAAAAAGTCTCACAAATATTTGATGAGAATGGAGTCATTTATTTTCGGAAATTAGAAAATGAAGTTTTAAAAGCGCTTTTGAAACCAGAAAAAAATATAATTCTATCATTAGGAGGAGGAACCCCATGTTATTTTGAGGCTATGCAATATTTAAATTCAAGAGCAGATGTACATACTGTGTATTTAGATGTATCCATTCCAGAATTAGTGCGTAGACTGTTTCCAAAAAAATCTACTAGACCGCTAATTGAAAATATAATTACTCAAGAGGAACTGACAGAATTTGTTGGTAAACATCTATTTGAAAGGCGGCAATTTTATAGAAAAGCTAAAACAATAATATCGATTAATGAATTGTTGCCTAAACAAGTCGTAGACAAAATTGAATCGTCACTATTCTAGTGTAACATTAAATGGTTTCTTACTTAATTGAACCTCAATATGTTCTTCCAGAGTTGTAGATAGAGAGATTCCTTTAAAATCAGCCTTTACTGGATACTTTTTATGGTTTCTATTTACTAAAACAGCAGTTTTGAGTCGTGCCAAGGGAACGTTTAAGAAGTGTCTTACAGCATAAATTAAGGTTGTACCGCTATTGAGTACGTCATCACATAGAATGACACCGCAATCTTTATATTGATCTTCTGTCAATGAAGTTTTAATAGGTTCTAATGGATTATTTTTATCAATAATCACTTTGCATAATACTATTTCAATAGAAATAATTTTAGACAGTGTTTTTTTAATTTCTTTAGCAAAGGTATATCCACCTGAATCGATTCCTGCTAGAATTACTTTATCGTAATTCAGGTATACCTCTGCTATTTGAAATGCTATTCTTCTTATTTTATGTTCCACCTGATTGTGACTTAATATTTCACTTCCCATTTTTAATGATCTTAATTATTAATTCTTTATTTTTTCTAGAGTCTTCAGAATTTGAACACTTTTCTAATTGAATGGTGTCAAATTTTTCTTGAAACAACTCTTTATATTCTTTTTCACTAATTGTAAATGGTGGTGACTCTCTAATTCCATTGAAATTAAAAAGTACACCTTCTAATTGACCGCCAGTTTTCAATAATTCATGAACCATCGAGACGTATTTGCTACGTAAATGAGGATGTAACGCACAAAAAAAGGTTTGCTCTAAAATTAGATCATAAGCTCCAGTATGATTAAAAAAATCCTCATGAATAATTTTTAAAGAACTAGTATCTCTGATTTTTTGTGATAATAATTTCAGCGGTTGCTGTGCAATATCTAATACGGTAATATCTTTAAAACCAAGTTGTAATAGATATAGCGCTTCATAAGCATTTCCAGCTCCTGGAATCAAAATAGATATTTGTTTATTTGATAAGTTGTCAATTATAAATTTTAAAGGTCGAGAAACATGACCTAAGTCCCAACCTGTTAAGTCATTTTGATATCTATTTTGCCAGTAATTTTGATCAAAATTCATTCTTCCTCGTCTTGGTTTAATAGATCAGAGAGGTCTCGTCGGTCCTTTTTTGTAGGTCTTCCTTCTCCTTTTTTTCTGTAGTAATCTTGATTGAGCGCTATTAACTTTTTAGCTTCAAAATTTTCTTTAGGAGTTCTGTCTAATCTATATAAACCAACAATTTTGTTCCCTACACGACTTTCAGGTAAGTCTATAACTTCAACTTTGTATTCAATTTGATCTTTTCGTAGGTCAATGATATCTCCAGCATAGACATCTCTAGCCGGTTTAACAACTGCACCGTTAACTTTTATACGTCCTTTTTTTGCGGCATCTGTGGCCTTACTCCTAGTTTTGTAGTAACGTACACTCCATAAATATTTATCAACTCGCATAAATCATTTGTTATTAAACGTTATCATAGCAACACAAAAATAACTGAAAATAGTATCTTTGAAGGCTATAAAAATTGATGATGAAAAAAATAAAATATTTGATCACTGTATTAATCGCAGTCTTTTTAATTTCTTCGTGCGGTAATGATGATGATGGGAACGGAATTGCCGTAAGAGATAGAACCGAAGTTTATACAGAAGACCTGATAGAGTTACAAAATTATCTAGATACACACTTTTATAATTACGAAGAGTTTGATACAAATCCAGCAGGTGAAGACTTTAAAATTGAATTTGACACGATAGCAGGTGCTAACTCTTCTAAGATTCCACTTTCAAGTCAAGTTACATCTAAGGTTTTAAGTAGAGATGGTATTGATTACACATACTTCACATTGAAAGTGCGTCAAGGTGGTGGACCTTTAAGTCCTACGTTTGCAGACAGTACACTTGTTTCCTACGAGGGAAGACTTTTAGATAATACCATATTTGATGGATCTATTAACTCGGTTTGGTTTGATTTACCATCAGTAGTTGATGGTTTTACGGCTGGAGTTACTGAGCTCAATGAGGCTTCCTCAATAACACCTAATGGTGATGGAACATTCAGTTATCAAGATTCAGGTATAGGCGCTGTTTTTATGCCATCTGGATTAGGTTACTTTAGTACTACTGTATCTGGAATACCTGCATATTCTCCTATAATATTCACTTATCAGGTAAGAAGTGTTCGGTTCACAGACCACGATAATGATGGAATAAGATCTTTGTATGAAGATATTGATGAAGATGGAGATTTAACATCACCTAATCCTAGAGATAATACAGATAATGACCTAGGAAGTTTAGGAGGCTTCTTATATAATTACATAGATAATGACGATGACGGCGACGGCGTTCCTACTATTTTTGAAAATGCAGATCCTAATGGTGATGGGAATCCCAACGATGCCGAAGACTTAGACGGCGACGGTATTCCTGGTTACCTTGATGCAGATGAGGTAAATATTGATTTAGATGGCGATGGTATTCAAAACAGGTTTGAAAATCCAGATCCTAATGGAAATGGAAATCCTGGTGATGCTGTTGACACAGATGGCGATGGTATTCCAGATTATCTGGATGCTGATGATGATGGAGACGGAATTCCTACCGCTCAAGAAAATGCAGACCCTAACGGAAATGGAAATCCCGTAGATGCGCTTGATACTGATGGTGATGGAATACCTGATTATCTTGATTCTGATTCTTAAACCTAAATAACCTTATTAACTAAAAACGAGTTTTAATAGATTTTAAAACTCGTTTTTTATTTCTAGTTATCCCACATTTGGATATATTTTTAAAACAAATTGATAAGTATTAAAAGAATTATTTACAGTTACGCTTTCGCGAAAGCGTAATGACCTACCTACATTATCATTTACCTTCTATCATTTATCCATTTTCTCTATAGCTTTACGTTTTTGTCTTTCTGCTTTAGCTTTTCTTCTTTCTTCTTTTCTCAACTGCTTTGTTTCCTTAGAATATCTCGATTGTAGTATAGGGATTTTTACTCCAGCATAAACATCGGCAGCTCGTGAATCATCAGTTATAAGGTTACTTATTATCGAGCCGCTACCTACCGTAAGTAAACAGAATCTGAATCCTGCGCCCCATATAAAATCTGAGTATTCCATAACACTAAGGTTGGTATACAATGAAAATAATCTAGATTCATACCTCGGTACGATACTCATGTAATTTAATCTTCTATTTGATAAAGGGCTGGTATCATCATTTAAGGACAGTACACCTGAAAGTCCTAAATATAAATTGCGATTTATCCTATAGTCTGCCATGTATCTTAATGTGGTAGGTAATTGTAAGTCTACATTTTGCACTGTGCTGGTTTGATCATAATTATCTTCTAGACCTTGTTGAAAATCTTCTTCAAAATCATCTGCGCTTACCGTGCCTGAGATCACATACTCTTCAACATTTACATTTTCATAGCTCAATTTACCCATGTCTTGTAGCGAAAGTCCTAGTTTGAATCTATATTGATTATGACCTTTTAAAGAAGTAGAGTCCATTTTTATGTCTCCTAAATTGGGACGGTATTCATACATCAGCCCAAAATCTGCTGCAAATCCAGAAGAACCACTACCAAATTTAAACTCGTCATTCTCGTCATTTGTATCATCTAAGGTCTGTCCATAAGTTAAATCTCCATTTGCAGTGATAGTGTCTCCGGCAGCATCATAGTTACCTTGAATACGGTCTGAATTAAAAAATACAGCACCTGCACCTTGTAGGTACTTGAGTGTAATTCCTCCTTTTAAGAAATGATTTTTCCCGTCATATAATACCATACCGTAAGTCAGCCCTGCCTCAGTCCATGCATGAATAGTTCCATTAAGATTTTCCATATCAATATTGATATCATTATCAAATGCATCATCCTCAGAAAGCGTTTCATAAAGTGATCCATTAATTCTATTTACATTCATAAAAGCTCTTACTCTAGTAGTAATACCTAAGGCATGTTTAGGCGCTAGGTTAAACATAAATGATGGTCCTAATACATCTAGGTTTAAATATAAATTATTTGCTTGACTAGGAAATGTCTGGCTGTCTTCATCAAAATCAAAGCCGTCTGGATTATCTATTAAATTAGAAAGATTAATGCCAAAATAATCGGTAGTAATAGTGCTTCCTACGGTGGCTATATTAATATCTGCTCTAAAACGACTGTCCACAACATTTGCAGGATTAAATGTTAAGCTGTTAATTCCAGAAAAATTGTCTAATTCTAATCCAGAATAGGATTGTGCAGACAGGTGTTGCATAGCTATAAGGCAAATACAAAGGTATACATAGGTTCTCATAATATATATTAGTTGATTGATTATCAAAAATATATAAATGCTCCTGCTATTAAAATACCCTTTATGGGGTATTTGCGCCTGTATGAATATGTAAAAAATAATCGGCTTTAATTCGTCATTAAAAACGTACTTTTGCACGCTTAAAATTAAAGCGTTATGCTCCATATATTTAACAACTTTACAAAAAATCCAAAGGATGACATATTAGCTGGTATTACAGTTTCTCTAGCTATGATTCCAGAGGTAGTTGCTTTTGCTTTTGTTGCAGGAATAGATCCATTAGTAGCTCTTTCTGGAGCATTTATTATAGGGTTAATAACGGCACTTTTTGGAGGTAGACCTGGATTGATATCAGGAGCAGCAGGAGCAGTTGCGGTAATTTTTATAGACTTGATAATTAAAGGTCATGAAAGAGGAATGGCCTTTGAGACACCTATTGAAAATATGGGTTTTTATTATCTATTTGCCACCGTCATTCTTATGGGCTTGATTCAAATTGTAGCTGGTGTATTTAAAGTAGGGAAATTTGTAAGGCTCATACCGCATCCAGTGATGATGGGATTTGTTAATGGTCTGGCTATAGTGATTTTTCTGGCTCAAGTAAAAATGTTTACACATAAAAATCTTGAAGTAGGAGCAGATGGTGTTAAAAAGTATGTTTCTACATACATGCAAGGAACAGAACTCTATATCATGATAGGATTAGTAGCGCTTACCATGGCAATAGTATGGTTATTACCTAAACTAACCAAGAAAATACCGGCTGCACTGACCGCTATTCTGGTAACCACAGCCGTTGTAGTATTTGCAAATCTTGAAGTGAGCACCGTAGGATCTTATATTATAGAAGGTGGAGGAACTGGTCTTAAAGGTGAGCTTCCTACACCTAATCTAGAGCTTTGGAACAACCTTCCTTTAAACTATAGCACCTTTACTTTTATTTTACCATATGCATTTCTTGCTGCTGCAGTAGGTCTCATAGAATCTTTAATGACCATGAACCTAGTAGATGAATTAACAGATACTCGTGGTAGTGGTAATAGAGAATGCGTGGCTCAAGGAGCAGGAAATATTGTGAGTGGTCTCTTTGGAGGTACAGGAGGTTGTGGTATGATAGGTCAGACAGTGATCAATATCAACGCCGGTGGACGTGGACGATTATCTGGCGTGATGATGTCTGTTACCTTACTGACATTTATACTTTTTACAGATAAATTAATAGAACAAGTTCCTATAGCAGCATTAATAGGTGTCATGTTTATGATGGTTATAGAGACGTTTGCATGGTCTAGTTTTAGAATTTTACGCAAAATCCCGCTAGCCGATGCTGCTGTATTAATAATCGTCTCTTTAGTAACGGTATTTTTTGATTTAGCTATAGCTGTATTTGTAGGTGTTATAATTTCTGCACTAGTGTTTGCTTGGGAAAGTGCAAAGCGCATTAGAGCTCGCAAAAGTTTTAAAGAAGACGGTACTAAAGTTTATGAAATTTGGGGACCGTTATTCTTCGGTTCAGTAACAGATTTTAATAGCAAATTTGATCCTAAGAATGATCCAGATAAAATTGAAATTGATTTCATTGAGTCTAGAGTTCAAGATCACTCTGGTATAGAGGCTTTACGAGGTGTAGCAAATAGATATTTGGATTTAGGTAAAGAGATAAAGTTAACACATTTAAGCCCAGAATGTAAAGATTTGCTTATGCGCAATAATCCAGAGTTTGATACCATAATAGAAAGTAGTATAGAAGATCCTCGTTATCACATCGCTACAGATTTGATGGACGCTGAGGTGTAATTATCAATTAAATACTACTTGTGATTATCTTATATTTTCTGTTCTCGCTTTCGCGAAAGCGGAACAATTCACATTTTTCTAACAAACAAAATCCCTATTTTTGAGCAAACAACTCAATCGATGGATTTAGACTTCAATAAAAACGAAGATCATAATAAAATGTTGCTTTCTGATCTCAGAAGAAAGCTGGCCAAAGTTGCTCTAGGCGGCGGTAAGAAACGTATTGAAAAACATCATGCAAAAGGAAAAATGACCGCTCGTGAGCGCATTGATTACTTGCTAGATAGTGCGGAAGATGCTATTGAAATAGGAGCATTTGCAGGTGAAGGTATGTATGAAGAACACGGTGGTTGCCCTAGCGGTGGCGTGGTAGTTAAAATAGGTTATGTGCAAGGGCGACAAGTTATTGTTGTGGCAAATGATGCTACTGTTAAAGCAGGAGCCTGGTTTCCTATCACGGGAAAGAAAAATTTGCGTGCACAAGAAATCTCTATAGAGAATAGACTACCTATTATTTACCTTGTAGATAGTGCAGGTGTTTACCTTCCTATGCAAGATGAGATTTTCCCAGACAAAGAACATTTCGGTCGCATATTTAGAAATAACGCAGTAATGAGCAGTATGGGAATTACTCAAATTGCAGCTGTAATGGGAAGTTGTGTTGCTGGAGGTGCTTATTTACCTATTATGAGCGATGAAGCTCTTATAGTAGATAAAACTGGAAGCATATTTCTTGCAGGATCTTACTTAGTAAAAGCAGCAATAGGGGAAAGTATAGATAATGAAACGTTAGGTGGAGCAACGACACATTGCGAGATAAGCGGTGTGACAGATTATAAAGCTAAGGATGATAAGGATGCTCTTGATAAAATCAAAAAGATATTTGATAAAATAGGAGATAGTGATAAAGCAGGATTCAACAGAGTAGAGGCAAAGAAGCCTGCGTTAGATCCTGATGAGCTTTTTGGCGCGCTTCCTAGAGAGCGCAATGCACAATATGATATGATGGAATTAATCAATCGTATGGTAGATGCAGATTCTTTTGAGGCCTATAAAGATGGTTATGGACAGACTATAATCACTGGTTATGCGCGTATGGACGGTTGGGCAGTAGGTATTGTGGCAAATCAACGTAAGATCGTAAAAACTAAGAAAGGTGAAATGCAATTCGGCGGAGTGATTTATAGCGATAGTGCCGATAAAGCAACTCGATTTATAGCAAACTGTAACCAGAAGAAGATTCCGCTGGTATTTCTACAAGATGTAACAGGTTTTATGGTCGGATCTAAGTCAGAGCATGGAGGTATTATTAAGGATGGAGCAAAGATGGTAAATGCAGTTTCTAACTCTGTAGTTCCTAAATTTACTGTGGTGATAGGAAATAGCTACGGCGCAGGAAATTATGCGATGTGTGGTAAAGCTTATGATCCACGTTTGATTTTTGCATGGCCTAGTGCAGAGCTTGCTGTAATGAGTGGGAATAGTGCTGCAAAAGTATTAATGCAAATAGAAAAAGCGAGTCTAGAAAAATCAGGTAAGAAACTGACTGAAGAAGAAGAAAAGGAATTGTTTGCTAAAACGAAAGATCGCTACGATGAGCAAGTTTCTCCTTACTACGCAGCATCAAGAATCTGGACTGATGCCATTATCGATCCACGTGATACCAGAAAATGGATTTCCATGGGAATAGAAGCTGCAAATCACGCACCTATCACAAAAGATTTTAATCTAGGGGTGATACAGACGTAAGAACTTGAAATCGAACTTGAAAAATGAAATTTTGAATCCCAAACCGTTAAAAGTTTGGGATTTTATTGTGTAGTATAATTTACACCTTCTACACATGTTTAATTTGTTTAATTTAGTTTCTTAATTCACAGTTGTTAAAACCCAAATGAATTTCAAAAAACTCCTCAAAAGCATACTTATAATTGCACTCGCAAGTTATTTAGCTATATGTGGTTTGCTATATTTCTATCAAGAGAAATTGCTTTTTCATCCAGAAAAATTAGAGCAAGACTTTCAATTTGAGTTCAAACATGAATTTGTAGAAAGGGATATTGTAACTAGTACAGGTCACTCCATTAATACATTATTGTTTCCACAGGAGAATGCAAAAGGCGTTATTCTTTATCTTCATGGTAACGGAGGTAGTTTAAAATCTGTAGGAAATGTGTCCGAGCATTTTTTACCTTTAGGCTATGATGTATTTATGGTCGATTATGCAGGTTATGGTAAGAGTAGTGATGAAATAACACAACAAGAAGAATGGTTTGAAGACATGCAATTCATTTATGATGATTTAAAAAACAGCTATTCTGAAGATGAAATTTTCATAATAGGCTATTCCATAGGAACTGGTGTTGCTTCTTATCTAGCTTCTCAAAATAATCCAGCGCAGCTCATTTTGCATGCTCCATACTACAGCATGACAGACATGATGAAACGCAATTACCCTATAATTCCTATGATTATTTTAAGATATGAGCTTGCCACAAATCAATATTTAAAAAATGTTGATGCTCCTGTTTATTTATTTCATGGTGATAAAGATGAAGTGATTCCAGTAGAATCGTCAGTGATGTTAAGTGAGGAATTTAATTTACCGTTTACTAAATTAGAGAAACAAGGACATATGAATATAGCTGGTAATACAGTAGCATTACAAGAATTAGAAATAATCTTAAAATAAAGAAACTTAATAAATGATGCAGTAACTTTATTTTGCATTTACTATTTTAACTTTTTCAATACGAAAAGCCCCATAATTACTTACTGTGTTATGGGGCTTTTTGATAAAATGAAATTAGTTTAAATTACTCCTTAATTAAATTTTGAACAACTTTGCCATCGGCTGTTTCTATGACAAGCAAATACTGACCTTGAGATAATGATTCAGTTCCTAATTGTGTCTGTTCTAGAGTATTATCAAAACTTTGTTGTTTTACTAAACGGGCATTCATATCATAAATAGATACCGCATTGATAAGATTACTTTGAGATTGAATATATATCTTATCGCTTGTAGGATTTGGATAAAAAGATACTTCAACTTCCTCTTTCTCAATACTTGCAGTAGTACAACTTAAACTGAATGATGAAGTGCTATCAACATTTGAAGTAAAATTGGTATTCATATAATTTATATCACTCACTTCAATACAATTCAAATTAGGGTTGTTAATTATATTTATACTCCATAAATTTTGATTGGCAGGATCTACTGGATCGTTAGGTATTAATAATGTATTTGCGCCATTATTTAGATTTAATTCTGTCAAAGAATTGTTTTGTAGTCGAAGTTGCTGTAATAGGTTATTGTTAGAAAGGTCTAAAGATGTCAAACTATTATTCTGAGCATAGAAAAATTCAAGAATGATATTATTATCTAGATTTAAAGAGCTTAAATTGTTATCAGCTACGTTAAGATTTTTTAAATCTGTTTGTACAGCTAAATCTAACAATGAGACTTGGTTGTCATTGATAATTAAGGTTTCTAAAAGTATATTTTGACTCAAATCAATATTGTTGATTTGGTTATCAAACAAGTTAAGGGATTTGAGCAGAATATTATTATTAATATTTAAGCTCGTAACTTCACTATTCTGCCATATCAGTGATTCTAAATCAGCCAAATTTGTTATGTCAAATGAAGATATTCTGCTACCCAAATTTAGAACTGTAACAAGATTGGAGTTATTTGAAAAATCCATAGTAGTAAATGGGTAGTCATTTCCAGGCCTTGTAACTGATCCACCAAAACGAATGTATTCAAGTAATGGATTTTGAGAGATATCGATATTTTGTAATTGAGGACAAATAAAAACATCATAATATTCAAGTAATGGATTGTTAATTGTGTTTACAGATGTTAGATTATTAGAACCTGCTAAAAAGAAAGTTTTTAAATTAGGATTATTAGAAAAATCTACTGTACTTACTGCAGAAAGTTGCATTCTTAATTCCTCCAAATTAATATTACTTGATAGATCGATACTTTGTATTCCGAAAATAAAATCTAGACTTAAATAAGTGATTGCCGTAGCAGGACTCAAATCAACTACTGTTAAAGGGTTCTGTCCTAAATCTATATACCTAGTATTAGGCACAGAGGAAAAATCAAAATTTGATAACATATTGCCTCTAGCTCTTAAAGTGTCTAGAGCTACAAACGCTTCAAGTCCTCTGAAGTCAGCGATGGATTTATTACTTAGGTTAAGTGCTTCAACATTACTTACATTAGAATTAGTAACATAATTATCTAATACAGTATCTAATCCTAGTGTTATTAATTCTTGTTCAAAATTGGAATCCGGCACATAGGTTTGCGTTGCAGTACTACATGCGGCAACATACATTTGTCCACTATCTATACCTGCGCTAAAGTTAGCATTCATAAAAGCTACATCACTTACCTCTATACAAGTTAAGTTATTATTTACGGTAGCATCAAATGCAGAAATTATACTATTGTTACCGTTTCTTAAGTCTATAGTTTGCAATTGGTTATTAGTTAAATAAACAAAACTTAAAGAACTAGCATTACTTAAATCGATAGAGGTTATTAAATTGTTTTCTAACCCTAATTGTTCTATAGAACTAGAGATGTTAGGTGATCCATTTAATTGATTGTTATTCAAAAATAAACGCTCTAATACCGGATACGTATTATAATCAAGTCTCGAAATGTTATTATTATTCAACAATAAATATTCAATAGTATTATTGTTTACAAGAAAATTTGTTAGAGAATTAGCAGTAGCATCAAGGATTTTCAAATTTGGTAAACTGCTTAGATCTAGTGTGCCACTTAAAAAATTGTTGCTTACAGATAAACTTTCTAGAGTGATAAAATCTTCGATTCCGGTAAGGTCTGAAATACTTTGCATTGAAATATCAAGACTCAATAGTCCACTTATATTTGCTGTTGTGACCATGTCATCTAAGACGGTATCATAACCTAAGTTAATTAACGCTAATTCGAAATTGTCATCTGGCACATATGTTTGATCTGTAGGGAACTCGGTGAGAATAAAACTGGACTGTGCGGTAGATAATCCACAAGATAGCAAAGTGTTTTCAGTATAATTAATAGTTAACGATTGATCGCCAGCCATCACACTCCATGTACTATTCATGCCAGTGGCCGCTGGGCCGTAGGTAATAATAGGAGATCCTGTACCACAAGCAAGATTAGATCCTACAATTGGGAATAAAAATTCATTTGAACTAAGGTCTATAATTATTTGATTAACACTTCCATTATTATTAGGTAATAATTGAACTGTGAGAACTCTTTCATTTGGTTGACTTCCTATGGAAATATCAACAACACCTTCTGCGATATTAAAATCGTTAAACGCTGGGCCTATTGTCGTAGATCCATTAACTAAGGTATATCTACCTACCATGAAATCAGCTGGTTGAGCTTGAAGTATAGAAAGGTTATATAAAAAGGCTATGATTACTAGTAATTTTATTCTCATAATATCGTGTTTTAGTACCCTTCTAAATTACTTTGGATAAATAGCTGATACAATACCCTTTGAGGGGTATTTTCGTAAGAGGTGTTTTTTGTTGTAGTTTTATAAAAATTCTTGAATTCAAATAATAATAAAGTAATTCTTTTATGATTAGTTATGATTAGAAAAAAGTACCTCTATTTTGCTTTATTGATTGTGATGGTTGTATTGATTTATAAAGTCATTGCCTTTTTCACTCTTCAAGAAGATAGAATTAATGCCACTTATCTAATTCCGCAAGACGCGGTCTTTTTTATAGAGATGGATGATCCTTTGCGCAACATGAATACACTGGCAGAAAGCGAGATATGGGATCATTTACAAACAAATGAAACCATCCATAAAATGAGTGCAAAACTCAATGCGCTAGACACCATTTTTCAATCCAAAACAGATCTTTTTGAGATCATCGGTAATAGAGATGTCTTTATGAGTGCTCATATGATTAAAAGAGATGACTACGCTTTTTTGTATGTCGTAGATATGGAAAAACTCTCTAGATTTGAATTTATTAAAAACAATATCAACCAACTGGTAAACAAGAATTATGATGTTACTAAACGCATTTACAATGAGGTAGAAATCACTGAAATCACAGATAAAAGTACTTACGAGATTTTATCTCTTGCTTTTATAGAAAACCAAATGCTTGCCAGCTACACGCATACTCTGGTTGAGAAAAGTATCGATGAATATCTATCTCCAGTAATAGGTCGTGATTTACAATTCTTGGAAATCCAGCGAGAGGTAAAACAGCAAGATCTATTTAGGTTTTATCTCAATCACAAATACCTAACGGATTATTATAAAGCATTTTCTAATGAAAATAGCGCCATCGTTGAGCTGTTTGAGGAGCATTTTAACTTCTCTGGTTTTCATATAGATGTAGATTCTGACCGGTTGTTAAATGCAAATGGCTATTCTAACGGCGACCAAACCGCCCAAAGTTTAATCACTGCTCTTTATGATTCTGGAACCAGTAAGGTAACCGTTAGTGAGATTTTGCCGCAGGAAACAGTCTTGTTTTTAAGTTTTGGATTTGATGAGTTTTCAGAACTGCATGGTAATTTTTATGACTTACTAGAAAATCAAAACCCTAGTTTGTTTAATGAATATAAGCAAGGAAGAAAAAAAATAGAAGACTTGGTTGAAATCGATCTAGAACGTGACTTTTATTCTTGGATGGATGATGAACTCGCTTTCGCGAAAGCGGACTCAAAAAACATATCTGAAAAAGAAGGAATTGCCGTAATCCTAAAAGCCAAAAATACAGACGATGCCATCGAGCGGCTAAAGTTTGTGGAGCAACAAATTGCTGAGAACACGCCAGTAAAATTTAAAGAAGTAGACTATAGAGGTTACAAAATCAATTACTTAGATTTAAAAGGCTTTTTTAAACTGATTGCTGGCTCATTGTTTGACGCTATTGAGAAGCCCTACTATACAGTCATTGATGATTTTGTAGTATTTAGTAATTCGCCCAAGACACTTAAACTATTTATAGACGCTCAAGAAACTGGAAAAACCCTTGTTGAGGATGAATATTATAAGGATTTTAAAGATGAATTTAGCTCAGAAAGTAATGTGTTTTTATATGTAGACACTAATAAATTGATAGATGCATCTTCAAAGTATTTGACTTCATCTTCAAAGGAAGAGTTAGACTTAAATAAAACCTTTTTCTCACAATTCACCCAATTTGGACTGGAGTTAACAGCACAAGAATCTGTTTTTCAATCTAAGGCGATGATTCACTATGATAAAGATTATGATCATGAAGCCTTGCAGCAAGAGAAACGAACAAAAGACCTACCACTAGATTTTGTAACTATAAGAAAAGAAGAAATTAGTAAGGAAACTGTTTTTGATATACCACCTATTTTTCCAGATGATTTTACAGCCAATTTTTACGAGCAAAAGTATACTAATGGAAAGACCAAAATGAAGGTATATTTAAAAGATGGTATGCCAGATGGTCGTTATAAAGAATACTATTTTGATGGCCAGCTCAAAATTTCAGGTCGCTTTGATGAAGGAGAAAAAGATGGCAAGTGGAAAGCCTACTTAAGAAACGGTAAACTGTATCACAAAGAGCGATTTTAATTTAAATTCCCAGAAATTTGCTTGAGCAAATTATCAGGGATCTCTTAGAATCTTTTTTATCATTCCAAAAAATTTGGCAAGATATTCTTAATAAATATGGAAGAACTATTTACATCCTTATCACTATTAACATGAAAACTATCGAAATGAGTTTCTAAGGTTTTCCCATTGGTAAAATGTCCGACCTGAACTCATCTTGTCGAAGTAAGGACAATGCGGCTTGCGCAAGAGTAAAACTCACAAACTCACAAACTCAAAGACTACTTCCTTTCCTCACGCTTTTCCTGAATGCGCTGTTTAAAATTACGTCTTTTACGATCTTTAATACTTCCTTGTTTGCTCTTATTCCAAAATAGAAATACAACAAAAGCGAGCAATACGCCGCATATATAAATCCAGTCTTTGTATTCACTTAAGATTTCCATGGTCTATTTCTTATATCACTTTCTACTATTCCATCACGCAATCTTATCACGCGATGCGCATGCTCTGCAATATCTTCTTCGTGAGTTACTAATATGACGGTATTACCGTCGGCATGGATTTTATCAAAAAGTGCCATGATTTCTACTCCAGTCTTCGAGTCCAGGTTTCCTGTAGGTTCATCGGCAAGGATGATGGATGGATTGTTAACTAATGCTCTTCCTACGGCAACACGCTGGCGTTGTCCACCAGAAAGCTGGTTGGGCTGGTGATCCATTCTATCTACAAGTCCTACGCTGGTCAAGACTTCTTCAGCACGAGCCTTGCGATCTTTCTTTGATTTACCTGCATAGATCATAGGCAATGCCACATTATCTAGCGCCGTAGTTCTAGGTAAAAGATTGAACGTCTGGAAAACAAAACCTATCTCTGTGTTTCTAATTTCGGCGAGTTGATCATCGCTTAAGCTAGAAACATCTGTCCCATTGAGTTTATAACTTCCTGCTGTAGGCGTGTCCAGGCATCCAAGAAGATTCATCAATGTAGATTTACCAGAACCAGAAGGTCCCATAAAAGCAATATAATCACCTTTTTTTATGTCCAGGTCTATTCCTTTCAATACATGAACGGTTTCTGACCCTAGTTTAAAATCACGTATAATATTGCGTACTTCGATGACATTTTCACTCATGGAACTAAATTAAGAATTTTAGATTTACGAGTATGACGCCTCAAAGCTTTTTTAGTTACAGATTTTAGATAAAAGTAATTTTAAAATCAAAATCAAAAATAACTTCAACTTTAGTTTTGAGCTCATTTAAAAACCTTAGCCATTAGGGTTGGGGAAAAAGTTTCATTTTTTTAAATAAATACCATCATCTGTTCTAACCTTTCCGACCAAAATTCGTTCTACTCATTTTGCCCACCTTTCCTTTTCTAAGGAAAGGAGTTTATTAAGATGTCTGTAAAACGGTTAAACCTATAGTTTTATAAAAAAACGTTCTTGAGATTGCTCTTTTCTGAAAAATATCAGCCCAAAATCAAAGCAATCTACACTAGCCGTCACTTTAGAATGCTTACAGATTTGATTCCACGCACGAGTCATGTCTGACGACCAGTAGATGTCATCAAAAACCACCACAGAGTCATTGTGTACGTGAGCTAGAATACTTTTAAAATAAGTAATAGTTGCATCTCCATCGTGGTGCCCATCTACATAAATAAGATCATAGAGTTTTTCTTCTTTATGCTGCGATAGAAAATCTTTAAAAGTGGAGCAGATAAGTTCTACATTCTGAATGTTATTTTCCTGCAATTGTTTCTTAGCAAACCCATAAACTTCAGGACTTCCTTCTACGCTAGTGATTTGAGCTTGTGGTCGTGAAACAGCCATCGCATGTGTAGCAACGCCTAGCGATGTTCCTAATTCTAGCACATGATTCACCTCAAAATAGGCGCACAATCTATACAAAAGTTGGGTATCTTTCTTGTTACTACAATTATGTTTCAGGATCTTGGCAACCTTGCGCTCATTAGTTTTAAAAACCCTGCTACCAGCACCATGATCTTCAATGTTAAGGATAAGGTTAGATGCGGCTCCGCTTTCGCGAAAGCGAGATAACAACTCATAATCTTCCTTTACAGAGTCATCTCGTAAACATTTTTTCTCCAGCTGAAAAATAAATGGTGAATGAATCCCATGCAAGTGAAAAGACTTGATGAGGTGCGAGAAATAAGCAAAAACTAGATGAAACAAAGCGCAAATTTAATAACTACAAAGATGCTGTTTAATTTATGAATCGGCTTTAATTTGTTCCATAAGTTGCTCGATAATTGCCGTAGATTCACCTTCTTGAGAAGCAAGTTTTTTTGCTTTTTTGGCAGTTTTTAATGCTTGCTTTGAATCACCTAATTTATGTAGCAAATGTGCTTTGGTTTCTAGATTAGATACATAAGTTTCTAATTCTATCGATCTATTTATGAGAACAAGAGCACATTTGAGGTCCTTTTGATCTTCAAGGTTTTGGTAGATTTTCCAAGCTAGCTCATTCAATTGATGACTGCTATACCACAAAGTTTCTAAATTCTTTTTAGTGAGTTTTTCATGAGCACCTTCAACGATTTCATATCTTGAAGGCTTGCCTTTGTAAGCGAGTAGATCACCAGATACTGTCATTTTATCGTGACGCTCTATAAGTTTTACCATTTCGGCACGGCGCATGGTGCTACCGCTTTGTCCTAGTTTGCGACCGTTTTTAATAAAGAAGTAAGTTGGTATGGAGTTGACTTGTAAAATATCATCACTCAAATTATCATCAGTATTCATTTTATAGATGGTAACATCTAGTGTTTCATCATTTGCAATGGACTCAATGGTAGGAGCCATGGCACGGCAAGGTCCACACCATGGAGCTGTGAAGTAAAGTACTTTGATTTGGTCATCTTGAACCATTACGGTTTCTTCCATCGTGGCATCGGTCACATATTTTTGAGCGGTAATAGTGCTAGAAAGTAAAAGTGAAAAAGTAATTATAAATAGAATGCGCATATAGAGATTTTTGTTCATTTACTAACTAATTTTATGCCAGTATTATTGTTTGGGTGTTCCGCTTTCGCGAAAGCGAGATCATCAATAGTAATACGAATGTAATACTCAAAAATCACAAAAAGTTCCTAGGAATAGAAAATATAATTCATCAATGAACAACCGAAAAGAACAGCTTGCCGCAATAGATCGTTTATTAACCATTATGGATGAATTGCGAGAGCAATGTCCTTGGGATCGCAAGCAAACGCTAGAATCGTTGCGTCATCTTACTATTGAGGAAACCTATGAATTAGGCGATGCGATTCTAGACAAAGACATGAAAGAGATTCCTAAAGAACTAGGTGATTTATTACTGCATATTGTTTTCTATGCAAAAATAGGATCTGAGACTGGTGATTTTGATATCGCCAGTGTGGCCAATGGTATTTGTGATAAATTGATCTCGCGTCATCCCCATATTTATGGCGACGTAAAAGTAAAAGATGAAGAAGAGGTAAAAGCCAACTGGGAAGCGTTGAAACTAAAAGAAGGGAAAAAAAGCGTCCTTGAAGGAGTCCCTAAATCCTTACCAGCGTTGGTTAAAAGTTCGCGTATTCAGGATAAAGTGGCTGGTGTAGGCTTTGACTGGGAAAAGCCAGAGCAAGTAAAAGAAAAACTAGAAGAGGAACTGGCAGAGTTGCAAGTAGAGGTAGAATCAGGAGATAAGGATAAGATCGAGGCCGAATTTGGTGATGTGCTATTTTCACTTGTCAATTATGGCAAGCATCTAGGCGTGAATCCAGAAGATGCACTAGAAAGAACAAATAAAAAATTCATCAAAAGATTTCAATATCTAGAAGGTAAAGCTAAAGAAATAGGGAAGGAGCTGAGCGATATGACACTGTCAGAAATGGATGTGTTTTGGGAAGAGGCGAAGAAGGTGTAGTATGAATAATATTACTGATAAATCTTTAAGGTGTAAGGTTCTTGCCTTTTTTGAGATCAAAGAAGGTTTGATTAAAAGCGTTTCAGGAAAAAGTTACTTGGATTACATACATTATTCTTTTTTACCTATTGCTTTTATAATTTCAATTTTTACAGATAACTATTATTTCTTTGATGATAGCAATTCTTTGATGATTGCTATATGGATTTTATTAGGATTAGTTTGGGCTCTCTTTTATAGATTTTTTCTCCATTACAATGACGTAACGTGTACTAATTTTAATAGCGGTGTAATCTTAGATTTATCTGTTTACGCAAAACAACTTATTATTTATAGGATTCTAGCAGCTATAGCATTTTGTGCATTGATAGGATTAATTGGTTATTTTGTCTTTGTGAAGGATTATAATTTTGTAGCTGATGATCTATTCATTTATATATTTTCATTTTGGATTCTTATTATTTTAGGAGGTTTAGTGGTTAAGGATGAGAATAAAACTACAAGGATTATTAAAATCGAATCAGATAAACTTAGAGTTGATTATAAAAAAGGAGAAAAATACGTTCTATTGAAAGACCTCAAACAAATAAAAATTGCTGGAACGCATCTTTCATTTTTTCCGATGGAAGGAAAGATAGAAATGCTCAACGATTTTGAACTAGACGAGAAAGAACAATTACAGTTAAAAAGTTTTTTAAGCGAACACATGCCTGAAATTTCAGTGTCTATCTATGAAACTAGGCTAGAAATTTTCAACGATAATAAACAAGAAGGTTAATGTGGAATTCTAATCAGTTTTTGAAGTCAGATTATAAGAGCATTAAACTAATGCTATTCACCATAACTTTGGTCATCTTATACATCGTGGTGCGCAATCTAGAATTTTTTAAAGAACACAAAGAGGCTTGTTTTTCAATAGTGATTATTGCTTATTTTATATATCACATATTTATCAAATGGTATAACACTGAGAGCACACAGGTAGGTTTACCTGGAGATAAAAAAAGGTTTAAAATTTTTAATTACTTTGTATTAATTATAGGTGTTTATAGCATTTTTAATGATGATTTGAATAATTCTATTCCTTCCTGGAGTTTCAAGAATTTTTTAGTCTATTTAATTATTGCGCTTTTAATATCAATATTCTTGTATTTATATATAGATGATTCCTTTGAAAAAAGATTTGTAATCATAAAGAATGATCTACTTTATTTTCAAGAATCCACGGCTACTTACGAAGCTCCAATAAAAGAATTTCAAAAGATAAAAATTAGTTACAACAAGATCTCAGTGATTGCAAAGGATGGTCGTAGAGATCGATTAGGCGGTTACAAAATGACTGATGGAGATATACTGAATCTTATTGCTTTTTTAAATAAAAATGCGCCACATATAGAACTTGAGACGCGATATGAAACAATAAATTAGCAAGTGAATTTTCTTAAAGAAGAAAGATTAAAGAAATTAAAACGTTTATGTATATGATAAGTCTATTCGATCGAAAAATAATCCTCTATAATATTCCGTTTTTCTGAGATGTGATGTAAAAAGCATGTACAATCCCAGGAATAAAAAACATTAAGGTGAGTAAAATGTTTATAGCTAGATCATTATGAATTCCACGCTTACGGAAAACACTGATGGGAGGTGCCAAAACATTTAATATAATTGTTAATTTTTTCATTGCTTTTTCCTACAAACATAAATTGTATTCTCTTTTATTAATATTAAATAAGTCTTAAAGCTTATTCAAGACGATGAATGGTTGAAAAGAATCTATTAACGACACGTGCTTTAATTGTCAATCATAAATATTTAATTTGCAATTGGAGTATATATAAACTGTTGATTATAAACATCTCAAAGCATAGTAATAGTAAAGTAATATTTTTATTAAAATCAATTTGATGCTATCTTTACTTCAACAAAATGTTATAAGATGAAAAAAATTTTACTCATTATTCTATTCCTTTCAACGATTTATTCAGGAGCACAAATAGTCATTACACCTAATCCTGTAGATATAAACACTGGTTCAATTACTATAACCTACGGATCAAATAATGATTATTCACTTTTTGATCCTATGAGTAACCCTAATCTTTTACTTTATACTGGTCTTGATACTGATGCAGATCCTACAACCTGGGATTATCATGACGATTTTAGTGATACCGCTACATTTATTCCATTTAATTTTGATACTACTGTAAATGCTTATGTAGCTCAAATCGATGTAGCTGGTAGAATGTATCAAGAAGAGCCTAGTTTGAACATGGTAAGTCTACCTCAAGGATTAAATGTTAATGACTGGTACTTTATTATTATCGCTACTGATTTGAGCAGGCAAAGCGCAGATTTAAAAGGTTCTGATTACGGATGGCAACCAGCAACTCTTAGTAATAATATTTTTGAAAAGGAAGAGTTTAAGATAACAGCAGTAAATGAAGCGCTTGTTTTTGATACGGCAGATTATTACTCGGTAAAGACCTACAACTTACAAGGACAATTAGTTCAAGATATAAATAGAAGATACGTGGAAAATCAAATAGATATGAGTTTACTTCCAGAAAATCAATTATATATTTCTAAAGTAACATCAGCAATAGGAACGGTTACAATTAAACATATTCATTGATATTAAAACAAAAATAGACCGATGAATATATTCATCGGTCTAACTTTTTCAAAGCTATTTAATTATAATAATTAGTCAGAGTATATTACTCTCGCATCTTTTACAGTTGCGCTTAAGTCATTCATACTCGCTACATACATATTGTTATTATTATATTTTCTGTTAGGACGTTCTCCTACAATTATATATTCTACATCTAATTGTGGCGCGTTGATGTCGATTTGATCTTGCTTACGTATAGTTTTACCTTCTAAATCGGTATCACCCTTTTCTAAAGTAGCAATTACATATAATTTATTTTTAGTAGCTCGCACTTCTTGTATTTCTAAATCAGCATCTGTACCACTAATTTCAGTTTCTACCATTAAGGTTCTTTCAGACTTATCACCAGGCATATCTATGTCTAGTACTGGAACTTCTACTTCTTCCTCTTCCATAACTACCACTAGCTTTGGTACTTCTACCATTCTTGTAGTAGTTTTTACGTCTACATCCATCCAGTCTACATCGTACTCTGGTAAATCACCAGCTTCTGTTGTAACATCTACATCTATTTCAGGTAATTCTCCGCTTTCTGTTTTTTTAATATCGCAACTTACAAGTAAAGCCACTATTGCTGCTATTGATAATATCTTAGTTTTCATAATTCTATTTTTTTAAGGTTAATTGAAATGGTTTAAATTTATTTGGCCGTCACGTAAAAAGCGTGGATCACTCCAGGAATAAAGAATAGTAGAGTAAGTATTAAATTGATAATAAAATCTTTACCTATTCCCTTGGCAAGAGCCACACCTAGTGGCGGAATAAAAATGTTAAGGATAATTGTTAAAATGTTCATGTTTATTGGTTTTATAATCCCAAAGGTAGGAGCATTCTCTATCTGAATTACTTAATATTTATTCAATTGATAAAATATTAGCAGTTACAGAATGTTTTTAACAAAAATTATATTAAAATTAATGATTATTTCTTAATAGTGTTAATTTGTTTGGGTGGAAAGCTTTTTGATAATTCCGCTTTCGCGAAAGCGAGATTAAAAAAAAGCTCCTAACCATTAAGTTAGGAGCTTTAAAAATAAATTTAATATGTAAACAGATTTAAATCCCTGTAAATGTACTAGGTGTAATAACACGCATTTCTTTCTTAATATCTTCGCTCACATCTAGAGTTTCAATGAAGGTAGCGATGCTGTCTCCAGTTATCTTTTCATTAGTACGAGTAAGTTCTTTCAAAGCCTCATAAGGATTAGGGTAAGCTTCACGACGCAAGATGGTCTGTATAGCTTCAGCCACAACTGCCCAGTTGTTCTCTAGGTCTTGTGCTATTTTAGACTCATTTAATAAAAGTTTCCCTAGACCTTTTAATGTCGCTTTAAAGGCAATAATAGTGTGAGCTAGTGGAACACCTACATTTCTTAACACAGTAGAGTCCGTAAGATCTCGTTGTAATCTAGAAATAGGGAGTTTTGCAGCTAGATGTTCAAACAACGCATTTGCAATTCCTAAATTTCCTTCAGAATTTTCAAAATCAATAGGATTTACTTTATGCGGCATCGCGCTAGAACCTATCTCGCCAGCTTTAATTTTTTGCTTGAAATAATCCATTGAAATATAGGTCCATATATCTCTGTCTAAATCGACTAGTATGGTGTTGATTCTTTTTAGATTATCAAAAAGTGAAGCCATATGGTCATAGTGCTCAATTTGAGTAGTTGGGAAACTATGTTTTAAACCTAGACGGTTCTCAACAAAGTCTTCACCAAATTTTTGCCAGTTTACTTCAGGAAAGGCCACATGATGTGCATTGTAATTTCCTGTGGCACCACCAAATTTTGCTGCATGCTGTACTTGTTCTAGCATGTGCATTTGCTCTTCTATGCGCACCACAAAAACATAAAATTCTTTACCTAATCGCGTAGGTGAAGCTGGCTGTCCATGTGTACGAGCTAGAAGTGGAATGTCTTTCCATTCTTTAGAAAGCTTGTGGAGCTCATCTCTCACTCGTTCTAGTTCTGGCAGGTACACATTTTCTATCGCATCTTTTATAGAAAGTGGTATGGCTGTATTATTAATGTCTTGTGAAGTAAGTCCGAAGTGAATAAATTCTTTGTGAGTAGATAAACCTAGTTTATCAAATTGCTCTTTTAAAAAGTATTCCACGGCTTTTACATCGTGATTTGTGACTTTTTCTATGTCTTTAATAGCTTGCGCATGCTCATCAGTAAAGTTGCGATATAAGTCCTTTAATTGTTCTTGAGTTTCTGGTTTTAACGGTTGTAGTTGTTTAATTCCGCTTTCGCTTAAAGCGATAAAATATTCCACTTCTATGAGAATACGATATCGTATTAATGCAGACTCAGAAAAATAATTTGCAAGGGATTCGACTTTAGAACGATAACGTCCATCGATAGGAGAGATAGCTTGTAAAGCAATAGGCATAGTTTCTAACTTTAAAGCGTGTAAAAATACGATTTTAAAAGATCATTTCCTTTTAATTAAGATTCTATTTTTGCTAAGATCTTTTTGGCACTAGATTTAAATCCGTTGCCGTAGTTTTCTTGTAGTTTTTGATTCAAAATAGGAATCAATTCTGGATAGATCCAGTGAAATTCTTTCCCGAATTCATATAAACTATAAACTGAAAAAGCCATGTTTGCTGTTTTATCTGTAGTTATTAATTGCTGGAAACAACCTTCTACCATTTTTTCACGCATAGTGTAAGAGAGTATTTCTTGAATAGGATGTGCTTTGCTATTGTAATAACTTTTTGCACAAATACTCGCAATTTTACATAAGGACCGCATAGCAGAAGAACTAAGATGGAGCACAAATAATTCTGAAATTTGCGATAGAAAAGGGTAACAAGCTTTTTCATGTAATAAGAAAGATTGTTCTAAACACCAGGCTGCCTGATGAGAAACACCACTGGATGGATGGCACAAATGGAGTAAGTCTGGTAATAAATGATTGAAAACTGCAGCTTCACCTAATCGTACTCGATCTTTTTTATAGGCTTTAAGTTGTTGTAATTGTTTTAATAATTCTTGTGCTGTCATCAATCAGTGGATCTTATTACTGTAATTCTTAAAAAGACTTCTCAACAGTATTTATTTTGATACAATCATCTTTGTTGCTATCATCAGCTGCACAAATCCATTTTCCATTAACTAATTCTCCTTTAAAAGTAGTGCCACAATTTACACAAATGACAGATTCATCACTTAATAGAAAGCCGTCTTTAAATGAAGAGATGATTTTACCAGAATAGGCATTTTTATGAGATGTGGACGCTACAAGAACCAAATAATCTTCATTTGTAGCATTATCACGTATTATTTTAACGCTAAGCTTTTTTAACTCTGGAGGATTTAATAAAGCAGAATCAGTTACTTCACTTAAATTAGTGTTCCACTCCTTTTTTACATTATCCATACTGACTTCATTTCCTTCAGAATTATAGAAAGTAATTGATTCTAAATCAGAATAATCTTTAGTATGCGTATCGCAATTGTAAAAGAATATCGTTACTAATATAAGAGCGATTCTGACTTTCATAGTTTTAGTCTTAAGTTAATGGATGATTTCGATTTTATTACTCCTTTTCTTGAAATAATGGATAACGTTGTAATAAAGGATAATCAAATTTGTTTAAATCTACGGTTGCAAAAATAGCCTTATCATTTTCACAAAACTCTTGAAAAACATCTTGATAATTTAAAATGCTGCTATCGTCTTTTCTTAGACTCCAGACAGGTTTCTCAACTGTATTGTCGTTTTTCCATAGTTCTTTATAAACACTAGTAGAAATAAGATTCTCACCATCACAAATAGATCTAGGAGCATCTGATGCACTCAGTAGTACGTAAACTGTTTTAGTCATTTTCATTGGATCTTCTTGAACGCCATTAGTCCATTCTACAGTCCATAAAAACTTGCCTTTATTGGTCTCAATATCTGATTTTTCTTGAACTTTATTAGTACAGCTTATAAATAGTACACAACATAATAAAATTGATAAGTAATTCATAATCAATTGTTTTTTAAAAATACAAAACTTTTTGAACAGTCATAGACTCAATAAATCAGCTACCATTTGAACTCCTTTACCAGCTTTTTCTTTAATAACTGTTAATCTTGTTGAGCTTTCTAAGCTAGGTGCTGGATCAACAAAGTAAATAGGAGCGTGGCTAGGTGTAAAATCCCTTAATCCTGCTGCAGGATAGACTTGCATCGATGTTCCTACTATTAACAACACATCGGCTTTTGATACTATTTCAATAGCTTGCTCCATGGCAGGCACTTCTTCACCGAACCATACGATATGCGGTCTCAATTGCGATCCATCCTCACTCAAATCGCCTAGATGGATGTCATTTTCCCATACTATAATTTCGTTACTGTTTTTAGAACTTCTAGCTTTTTTAAGCTCTCCATGAAGGTGAATGACGTTTGAAGACCCAGCACGTTCATGCAAGTCGTCTACATTTTGTGTGATCACGTTTACATTAAAATTACGTTCTAATCCTGCTATGCAATAATGTGCCTCGTTAGGTTCAACTTCCTTAAGTTGTGCACGTCGTTTATTATAAAAATCTAGAACTAGCGCAGGATTTGCCGCATATCCTTCTGGAGAGGCAACCTCCATAATATCATGTCCTTCCCATAATCCGCCAGCATCTCTAAAGGTAGAAATACCACTTTCTGCACTTACGCCAGCGCCTGTTAATACGACTAGGTTTTTCATTTCTGTATTTTACGTTTAAAAGTAGTAGATTTTAAATAGACTGAGAAAGTTTTTAGCCGATTCCGCTCTACAGCGGAATGACAGGGCGCAATGTGTTCTAAGATTTACTGTAAACTTAAAACGAGGTTTGTGTTGGTTCCGCTTTCGCGAAAGCGCACATATAACTATCTTTACCGTCCTCAAAAAAGCAGGGATTTATGAAAGTTTCTTACAACTGGATCAAGCAATTTATAAATATTTCAGGTGAGTTAAATGAGCACACGGCTTTACTAACATCTTTAGGCCTTGAAGTGGAAGGCGTTGAAAAATTTGAAAGTGTCAAAGGTGGATTAGAAGGTATTGTAGTAGGCTATGTAGAGTCCTGTGAGCAACATTCTAATGCAGATAAACTGAAAGTCACTAGAGTTAACCTAGGTGATAAAACGGTACAAATAGTTTGTGGTGCGCCTAACGTTGCTGCTGGTCAAAAGGTGCCTGTTGCAACTATAGGGACAACTTTATATGACGATAAAGGAGAAGCCTGGAAGATTAAAAAAGGAAAAATACGCGGTGAAGAAAGTCACGGAATGATTTGTGCCGAAGATGAACTTGGCCTAGGTTCTTCACACGATGGTATTATGGTGCTCGATGCAAACTTAGAAATAGGAGTGCCGCTTAAAGAGGTCGTTGAAATTGAGGAAGATCATGTCATAGAAATAGGATTGACACCTAATCGAGCTGATGCGATGTCTCATATGGGTGTGGCAAGAGATTTACGCGCGGGTCTTGCTGTAAATGAAGATCCTGTTGAGTTTATCACACCATCAGTAAGTAGTTTTCATGTAGAAAGTCGATCTGCTCGTGTGGATATTGAAGTTGAAAAACCAGAACTTGCACCGCGCTACTGTGGTGTGACACTTACTGGAGTCAAAATTGTAGAATCCCCAGATTGGATTAAAAATAGATTAAAAGCAATAGGAATTGCACCTAAAAATAATGTAGTGGATGTTACTAACTACGTGATGCACGAGCTAGGGCAACCGTTACACGCTTTTGATTTATCTAAAGTTTCTGGAAATAAAATCATTGTAAAAACCTTAGAAAAAGGTACTCCATTTACTACTCTAGATGGTGTGCAACATGAATTACATGAAGATGATTTGATGATTTGTGATGCAGAAAAGCCGTTGTGTATTGCTGGTGTATACGGTGGAGAGAATAGTGGTGTGACTGATGGAACGACGTCTGTTTTTCTAGAAAGTGCTTATTTTAATCCTGTAAGTGTGCGCAAAACTGCAAAGCGTCATGGATTTAATACAGATGCCTCTTTTAGATTTGAGCGTGGTATCGACCCAAATATTACAGAGTATGCGTTAAAACGAGCAGCGTTGCTTATTCAGGAAACTGCCGGTGGTGATATTTCTAGTGATATTACTGATGTGTATTCTCAAAAGATTGAAGATCAGCAAGTATTTCTTCCATTTGCAAAAGTAAATTCTTTAATAGGGCAGGAGATACCTAAAGAAGAAATTAAAAGTATTCTAAGAACACTAGATATAAATGTAAATAATGTTACTGAATCAGGTTTAGGGCTTACCATACCAGCTTATAGAAACGATGTAACAAGACCTGCAGATGTCATAGAAGAAATTTTAAGAGTCTATGGCTATGATCGTATAGAAAGTTCTTCAAAATTAAATGCAACTATTGCTAAGTCTTCAAAATTAGAAAACAATAGACTACAAAATATTGTAGCACAGCAACTCGTAGGACAAGGATTTATTGAAATGATGGCTAATAGCCTAACTTCAGAAAAAAACCACACGCTTACAGATCAAATATCTACTAAGAATGAAGTGCGCATGCTTAATCCTTTAAGTAGTGATCTTGCGGTAATGAGACAGAGTTTGATTTATGGTGGTCTAGAAGCTATCGCACATAATTTAAATCGCAAGCAAGAAAATTTACGCTTGTTTGAATTTGGTAATAGTTACCATCAATATCAAGAACGACAGTTTACTGAAAATAAACATTTAAGTATTCTTACTGCAGGAAATGTCAGTGAGCCTAGCTGGAATAATCCATCACAACCGGCAGATTTCTTTTATTTAAAAGGAGCTGTAATTGCAGTTTTAAAACGATTAGGTATTGATAAAGTAAATGAGAAGCCTACCAAATTAGATTTTCTAAGTGAAGGAATAGCCTTGAGTAGTGGTACAAAAATTGCTGATGTAGGAGTCGTTAAAAAGAAAGTTGCTAAGCACTTTGGAGTAGAGGTGACCGTACATTCTGCAAATATATATTGGGATGAGATTTTGAAGTTAGTTTCTAAAGAGCACGTCCCAGTTACAGAAATACCTAAATTCCCAGAGGTGAGTAGAGACTTTGCGTTATTAGTAGATCAGTCTGTAAGCTTTAAGGAATTAAGGGATATCGCACTTAATTCAGAAAAGAAGATTTTAAAATCGGTACAATTATTTGATGTGTATGAAGGTAGCAAGCTGCCTAATGGTAAAAAATCCTATGCATTGAATTTTACCCTTCAGGATAGCAATAAAACGTTAACTGATAAGCAAATCGATAAAACGATGAATAAAATACAAAAGCAGCTAGAAAATCAAGCTGGTGCGGTGTTGAGGTAGATAATAGATATGTTTTTATCTAAGATTTTAAGCTTTTTTGATGGAGCTTATAAGGTGAAGATCACTATCAAGCTGGATGACTCCTCAAGAAAAATAATGGAGTCTCTTGTAAATAGCAGCTTTTATTCTGGCAATGTTTCATTGTACGATGGGTACTTTATACCTAAAGGAAGGTTTCTTTCTCAAACACAGATTTATCTATCTACTTCAAAGGACAACTTTTATGTTTTGCGCAATGATCAGAAGTTCATGCCTTTGAGGTACCGCTTATTCTTAGCTTTTATTGTGACGTTGGTTTTTTGCATAAAGCCTATGAGTAATGGTGCTTTCTATTTATTTTTTTTGGTTCCTAGTTTTTTTTTGGTTGATTACTAGAATCTCTAGGTTTATTTTAAGAGATGGTGCAGCGCTTTTTTTAGAACGGTATTACCATTTTAAAAATGAATATGAAAAACATAAAGATTTCCCCAACTCTGTTTATTGAAGTTTTTGTATTGCAGTTACGCTTTCGCGAAAGCGAAAAAATTAACAGCACCTCGATGAAATAATAATGCTTCTATTACGACCTATGCAATAAGTAGCTTGAAAATAATAATTTAACTACTTACTTTTAACAAGTTCAAATCAAGAATTTATTATGTGGAATCGTACGAATATCGAAGACAAGCTCAAGAAATCTAAAGCAAAAGCTTTTAAAGAAACGGATATCCTAGATCAAGTTACTGCTATCTTAAAGGAAGAAGATCGCAGAGAAGATGAGATCATGTTGCGTATGAAGAGTCCACAGAAGCCTACACCACGCAATCATTTTAATATAGATTTATTAGAAACAGATCTTATTTATCACGTAGACCAGATTAAAGATATTTGTGTTACTTATAGATTGCGTTTTCTTGATACTAAATATTTCAAAAATGAAATCCCTTATGAGGCTTTGATGAAAATCAAAGAAATGGAAAAGGATCACGATATAACGATGCGAGGTTTTAAAATTGTAGCACCATCTAAAATGTTTAAACTAGAAGATGCAGATGATCCCTTGCTTTTTGCTCCTATAGGAAATGGATATTTTTACCTCATACATAAATGGGGTAATGATTTAAATCCTTTTAGAAAAATATGGGCGTGGAGTTTCAAGAGTTTTGAAAACTTAATATTCTCAACGGTAATCGTTAGTTTACTTGCAGCTTATTTAATACCTAATGGACTATTTGCAAAGAATCCTACAGGTGTGGAATTCTTGTTGATTTTCTTTTTTACGTTTAAATCTATAGCTAGTATGGTATTATATTACTCATTTGCAGCTGGTAAGAATTTCAACACGGCCATCTGGAATTCAAAATATTTTAATGCGTAATTGATTCCCCTAAATTATCGTATTATTTAAAATGCTCCATGCTTTTAGTGGGGCATTTTTTATTTTAAACCGCATTGCAATAAGTTGATATAAATGGAGTAACTTTAAGGTAAGACTATCGATAATGAAAGAAAGTAAAAAATGGTATAACGATGTTATTATGGTAGGTTCGCTGCTATTTATAATTCCGCCAGTTGGGATATATGGAATTTATAGAAGTGAAACTATTCCTAGATTGTGGAAGAATACCGTTTATAGTTCTGTCATTATAGTTGCTGTCATTTTCTTTCTCGTTTTTTTTAGGTAAAAGTATTGATTAAACAGTGTAGTGCATGTTGTTTTTAAAATGTTTAAGCCAGCTGCAATATTTCAATTATCTTTGATTTTCAAAAATTAATTATGGCAGTAAGAAAAAGAAATCCTATACTAGGTGGTATAATGGCAGCAGTTTTCATTGGTTTTGGTGGTTATAGATTATATGATCACTTTGTAATAGGTACACCTATGGAAACCATGTATATTGTTTTAGGTTTTGGTTTAGTAGCATACGGTCTATTTATAGTTTATTCTTTATTTACGCAAAACGATGCCTGAAAATAATTCCAGTAAACGCAATTATACCCTTGTGTTATCTATTGCATTTATAGGAATAGGAGCCTGGAAGTTATACGATCGCTTCTATCAAGAAGAAGAGGTAGAAACCTATCAATGGATCCTTGCAGTAGGTCTTGTAGTGCTAGGAGTCTATCAACTTATAGGATTGAGGAAGAAGTGATTATTAAGCTTACTGAGTAAAATGCAATTATTCCTCGACCAGAGAAAATGATCAACTGGGAATTTAAATTAACATCATAAAAGAAAAATCGGCTGTCAAAAATGAATTTGATAGCCGATTCTCTTTTCTTGATATTTTAGTATTAAAACCCTTGTTTTATGGCTGCCATTTTTAAAGCTGCTACAGCGGCTTCACTACCTTTGTTTCCATGAATACCACCACTACGAGCGACTGACTGTGCATGAGTATCATCAGTTAATACACAAAAAATGACAGGTACCCTAGATTTATTAAGATTGAGATCTTTAATACCATTTGTCACTCCTTGACATACAAAGTCAAAGTGCGCTGTTTCTCCTCGTATCACACTTCCTATGGCAATAATAGCGTCTAGACCTTTACGCAACTTGCTATCCTTAACAGGGTAGCTAGAGTACTGCATGTTCTTACAACCGTATATGAGTTCAAAAGAGCCTGGTACATCGATACGGAATATTCTCTCTGCATCCACACCACAGTCTAGTAAAGTATCATGGGCTCCCTTAAACAGGTTTTCTGTGATATCTTCATTCCATTCAGATACTACAATTCCTATGCGCATATCGCTTGCGTCTGGAAGACTGTTTTTATCGTAATGCGATAAATCTTTACCTGCGGTAGCCATATTAAATTAGTTAGATGCTGCTCTTGCCTGTCCTAAAAGAACTTGAGCAGTTTTATATTCTGCAGCGTCAGGATAGTTCTCTTCTATTCTTTCTAATGCTGTAATAGCTGTAGAGGTATCTCCAGTAGTAAGAGCAACTTGTGCTGCTTTTAAAAGATACTTAGGAGTAGAGAATTCATTTTCATTTGAATTTGCAGCGTCCATATAATGAGCGATAGCATCACCTGGTTGTCCTGCTTGTACAAGAGCGTCACCTATACCAGCTTGTGCGATAGCATTTAAAACAGAATCTCCACCGTCAAACTTCTCTAGGTATTCAATCGCTTTTTGAAGTTGGTCACCACCTATATTTAAGTAAGCCATACCAGCTTGATAGTTTGCTAGGTTACCAGCATCAGTACCAGCATATTCTTCGGCTATTTGTATCAATCCATACTTACCATTTGCTCCTTCTAATGCTAGAGTATATAAAGAATCTTTCTCCTTACCTGTAGAATTTAAAGCAAGATCGTAGTATTTGTTTGCCTCATTAGACTCAGCTACAGCTTCCATTTGCTTAGGCTCCATAACAAATTGATTATACAACCATGCACCTAAAGCTGCCACGACTATAACACCTACCACTATAATTATAGCTTTTTGGTTTTTTTCTAGCCACTGCTCTGTTTTGTTTGCACCTTCATCAAGAGAACTAAAAACCTCTGCGGTTGTAGATTCAGAATCATCAAAAAGTTCTTCCTTCTCTTCCTTTTCTGGTTTCGTTTTCGGTTTGTATCCTCGTTTGTTATAAGTTGCCATAATTATCTTTAATTGAACGCGCAAAAATATAATTTTTATCTATATATAAAAACAGGTTAAAGCTTTATTCTCTGCCTTTTGTTAGGTTAAATTTGTACAGGTATAATAAAGCTGGTGGTTATTCCGCTTTCGCGAAAGCGAGATCCTTACAAACATCAGTAAAACAGTAGTTTATAAAATCTTCTATGCAGCTTAATTCCATTAGTCTTATCAATTATAAAAGCTTCTCAAGTGCCGAATTTGAGTTTGATGAGAAGATAAATTGCTTTGTGGGCAACAATGGAGTCGGAAAAACGAACGTTTTAGACGCTATTTATCACCTTGCTTTTGCAAAAAGCTATTTTAATCCGATTACGGTACAAAATATCAAGCACGATGAAGACTTTTTTGTGGTGAATGGTAATTTTATAAAGAACAATCAGGAAGAAAAAATTGTCGTAAGTGCAAAGAAAGGAGTGAAGCGTGTATTAAAGCGCAATGGTAAGGTTTATGATAAAATAAGCGACCATATAGGCTTAATTCCTCTAGTAATCATATCTCCAGCAGATCGTGACTTGATAACTGAAGGAAGTGACACGAGACGTAAATTTCTTGATGGAGTGATATCGTTAAGTAATGCTACTTATTTAAACAAGTTAATTACTTATAACAAGTTGTTACAACAACGCAATGCACTGTTAAAATACTTTTCAATTAATCGTACGTTTGATAGTGATGGTCTTGCTGTTTATGATGAACAGCTGGCAGATTTAGGTGGTTTTATTCACAATGTTAGGAAGTCGTTCTTAGAATCTTTTACTCCTATATTCAGAAAATACTATCAGAAAATTTCTCGAACGGAAGAACTGGTAGATATTTTCTACAAAGCCGATTTTAACAATGAAGATCCAGCACAGGTAATAAAAAATGCCCAACAAAAGGATTTACAGTTGCAATATACTAGTGTAGGCACGCATAAAGATGATTTACTCTTTCTACTTAATGATCATCCTGTAAAAAAGTATGGAAGTCAAGGCCAGCAAAAAAGTTTTTTGACAGCTTTAAAATTGGCTCAATTTGAATTTATAAAGCAGGAAAGTGGTACGGTACCTATTTTGCTTTTAGATGATATTTTTGATAAGTTAGACGCATCTCGTGTGGCGCAAATCATTAATATGGTGAATGATGAGCAATTCGGTCAGTTGTTCATAAGCGATACCCATCCAGAACGAACAGAAGAAGTGATCAAACAAACGGAGCAATCTTATAAGATATTCAAGTTATGAAAAAAATCATCTATTTAATTCTCGTGTCAGTTGTTATCTCTTGTACCAGTAATGAAGATAAAATAAAGGCCGTAGAAGGTTATTGGAATATTGAGCAGGTTTTAATGCCTGATGGAAATGAAAGAGAATTTCCTTTTTCTAACCATATGGATCATTTTGAAATAGAAGGTTATAAAGGAGTAAAGAACAGAGTAAGCCCTACTTATGATGGTGGTTTTATAAGTTATGGAAATCCTATTTACTTTGAGTGGAAAGAGAAAGATGGCGATATATGGCTTACCTTTCAAGAAGGAGAAGGATCCTACAAACAAACAGTTGAAAAAGCTACTAAAGAAACGCTAGTACTTTTGCATGAAAATGGAACGCGTTATACTTACAAATCATATATACCTAATGAGGAACAATAAGAAAGAAGATTTTGTGCGCATGAGTGATGTGTTGAGTGATTTTAAAGCTCAAGATAAGCTGCAGAAAGGTTTCCAGAAAGTGGATGTAGAAACAGCCTGGAAAGAGGTGATGGGCGCAGGTGTCAGTAATTATACAACACAAGTTAAATTTACTACTGGGACACTTTTTATAAGTCTTTCTTCATCTGTACTGAGACAAGAATTAATGTACGGTCGTGCAAAAATCATTAAGAACCTAAACGATCATTTAGGTAGAGAGATGATTGAGAAATTGGTATTGAGGTAGTACTATTAAATTTACTATTGTTAATAGTCAAGAATCAGTTAGGAGTAGGCTTGCTATCTACTTCTTCACTCGCTTTAAAATCTCTTTCTTTTACCATTTCCTTTTTAAATATACGCTCGTAGAGTTCTTTCAAGCTATTAAAATTGATACGGTATTGTAGTCCTAGGCCTTGTGTATAGTCTTCTTGCTGGCCTAATTGCTGTAAGGTGTTTTCTCTATTGAACAATTTTAATCTTAAGGTACCATCTTCATTAATTAAAAATTCAATTTCTACATTACCTATCACTGCTCGCTCACTTGCGCTTGTAGATCCTACTGGAACACCTAGCTTGCCATTGATCAAAACACGATCTGTTATTTGAGTGCTTAAAGTAATTCCAAAACGATCTGAACGTTGTAAGTCAGAGTTAGGATTGCGCTCTGACGCTTCATAACTCACTCCAAAATTAAACTTGCTGTCTTCACGGCTTACCAGATCGTTAACGATTCCAGTAACACTTTCTACAACATTACCGGTCACGGCATTTTGACCGATGCTATTGGGGTTGTAAAAGGATCCTGTTGCGACTAAGGAAAGTGCTTGTAGCTGTCTTTGAGATTTGTCTTCTAGTCTGTATTGTAATTCAGAGCTCACAACAGAGTTCGTATTGGGGAATCTAATTTGAAATTCTGGATCAAAGAAACTAAGATCACCTTGTAATTTAGTAAGTACTTCTACTGGCACTTGAGCGTTTAAGTTAGGGTTATCAAGTAATATAGAGGGATTTGCACTAGTTCTATAAACAGCTTCTACATCAATGTTTGCATTAGTAGGATCTCCATTCCAGTCCATTGTCCCACCTGGTTCAATGATAAAGTTCTTGTTTACAATACCGGCATATTTAAAATTATAATATCCTTCTGTAACAATAAAATCACCGTTCATGATAAATTTACCGTTGGTATTTATTTCAAGAAGTAAGTTACCTACGCCGCTACCGTGTAAATAACTTCCGTTTGTAGGATCAACAGTAATTTCTACTTCTGCAACTGGAGTTACCTCTAATTCAAATCTTAATTCAAGTCCTTTTACTTCTTTGGTTACAATTTTTTCACCAGAAATGCGCGCCTTTTTTTCTTCAGGACTTAAGAAGTAAATAGCTGTAGTGTCACCAAGAGATTCTCCATCGTTGATAGGGACTTTGAAAATGGTGTCTTCACCTGTAATAGCGATTACGTTAATGAACAGCTCATCTATCGGTCCAGTAATGGTAGCTTGTCCATCTATAAAAGCGGTTCCATAATACAAGGCATCTGGCGTGAGCTCGGTATCAAGAGCCAATAATCTATCCGACTCTATTTTCAAGTCCATATCCCAAAAACCAAAGTTTTTATGATTGATAGCACCAGAAAGGATCCCTTGGGTATTATATTTTGTATCAGTTAAAGAAATATTATTAAAATCAAAAGAAGTTGAGGTTATACCTATCTCAGAATTGTTTTCAATATTGAAATCGGTATTTAAATAGGGTATTCTTAGACCAGCTTTTTTCAATTTTAAAGAACCATTTATTTCTGGAGCAATTAAGGATCCTGTTATGGAAGCTTTGCCTGATGTTAAACCTCTTATTTTATCAAGAACTTCGCCACCTAAAGGACTTAATGCTATGAGATTAAAATCTTTAAAAACAGCCTCTACATCTATCTGACTTTTTTCACCTTGAGTATTTATTGTTCCATTTGCCGAAAAAGATTTCAACTCATCATCTTTGAGCTGTGCATTTACATCATATAGACTGAGATCTTCATTACCGATAACAGATAAATCAAAATCTCCTAGTGGAGTCTCATTTACTTCAAAACCTTTTACTGTAAACTCACTGGATGGCGCATATTTACCATCGGTCTGGTCTAGAGATAAATAACCGTCTATATGTCCTTTAAGTTTTAAACTATCTATAGGTGATGTAAGGCTAGACACTCTTACATTCTCAAAATTTAAATTAAGGTTTTTAGACTCCTTTCCAGATATTGAGCCTCCTAGTGTTATAAATTCTTCTTCATGTCTAGCTACTAAGCTATCGAGCTGAAAGCTTTTAAAATCATGGTCAAATTTCAACTTTACGTTGTCATCTTTCTTATTTAGAAACCATTTTTTACCTTGAAAAATTATGTCACTTTTTTTGATTCCTACAACTGATTGATTCTCATTATTTACGGTGTGATAAAAACTTAGGTTGAATTTATCAGTATCTCTAGAAGAACTATTAAATTTAGTTCTAAAAAGCAACGTGTCATTATTAGTCACATTGATAAGTTGGAAATTATTGATATCATAGGTGCCATTTTTTACATTGTCTACCTTGATAAACGTATTAAAAAGTGGATTTTGGTTATTAACTTGTACATTAACTTTATCTAGTTCTATATCGTAAATCTTGATGTCTGGTGATCTAAATGTCATTCTAAACTGAGCCTCATTACTTGCGACTTGACCTTTTAAAATCGTGTTTTCGCCTAGAGCGATATCAGGAAAAACAAGGTCTACAATCTTATCATAGATTTTAAATTCATAATCTAGGTATTGATCTTTTGTAATGCTTTTTGATTGATAGTTAGTATAAACGTTACCGATACTGTTTTTAAAAAGTTCTGGGATTTCAGAAATAATAAAAACTCCAGAAAGCTCTCCTTCAATTATATCTGTGCTATTAATGGAGATATAATGTTCTTCATTTTTAAAACTTGATACTATGCTAAAATCATCAAAAACATAATCATCGTTTTGATTTTTGTAGCTCGCATCTTTTATATTAATACTACCTACAGCATTATCAAGAGAGGTACCTTTCATATTCATGACTATATCTCCTTTGAGTATAGCAATGGAATCTCTTGTAAACAGATTTATTTTATTTAGATCTGCATATTCAATATTAGCAGTAAAGTCATAAGTGTTGATAGCTTCTGTAAGATCTGCAAGTCCATCAAAAGCCATTTTTAAATTAGGATCGTTTACAGAGACAATACCGTTAAAAATAGGTTTCTTAAAAATCCCATTTACACTAATATTGCGATAGGTATAATCATTATAAGTGAGTTGCGCGATTTTACCTTTTAATGTTGCATTTGCCTTATCAGGATCAAATCCTCTACCGTCCACATCTAGGTTTAAGCTTACTCCACCTAATTCTTTAACCCCTAAGAGTGAACCTATGTCTACCTTTTGCAATTTGATATTCCCTTTATAATAAATGTTCCCACTTTGAATGTCATTAAGAACTAGATCAGTATTAAAATTCCCTTTACGTGAATTTCCCGATAATCTGGTTACTACTGTATTTGCATTTACACTTGCATAACCACTGGCCTTCACTGTTCCTAGTTGATTAAGTTCATTAGGTAATGTATTGCCTAAAATGTTGGGTAAAAACTTTTTTAAATCAGTATTACTGACTTCTAAGCTTTTAAAATCACCTTCTATAAAGAAATCGTCTTCATTTTCAATTAAATTTTGAAAATGCATTTCTCCATCAATGGTGATATCATTGAGCGTAGTGGCAACTAGATTTTCTACTTTGAAATCATTAAGAGGTCCTTTCATATGACCAGTGATAAGGACCTTGTCGTTTTCTACAATTTCGTTGTAGAATTTTCTGAGTTCATTAGTGGAAAGATTTGCATCTGTAATATTAAAATCCCACTCCACTTTTTTTATAAAATCTGCAAAGTCTTTCCGATCATAGTTAAGCTTTAAGTCTCCTTTTAATATTGATCCTGCAGTGTTAATGGTTAATTCATTTGCAGTAATTTGAGAAGGTGTATAAGAGAAATCTGCAGATAAATTTTTGATCTTTAGAATTTTATTCCCATTTACATCAGGATTCATAACACCTGTATACATATCAAAATCGGCATGTTCAATTACGGCATAAATATTTGAGCCTTCAATTCTTAAACCATTAGATTCAAGATTGAATTTTTGGGCAACAAAGGTCTCTGGATATCTCAAATTCTCATCGATGATACTGATTCTAGAATTTGTGATATTTAAATCTCCGGTATTCAACACAAAAGGCTCAGAAGAACTGCTAGAACCACTCCCAAACTTAATTATAAAATTATTTAGATTATCATTAGGCTCACCTTTATAACGTTTCATATTAAGATATAAACCGTCTATTGAAGTCGTACCTAGATCTGGTTTACCGGCAAATAAATCTCCAAAACCTAAAATCGATGTGCGTAGCTCGTCAAAATAAATAAGAGTATCCTTACGTTCATCTAGAGCTAGCGATTTCTTTAAAATGACATCTCCAGAAAAACTAATGTCTACCGCAGTGATTTGAATATCAGTGCCGTAATCTTCATTAAGTTGCGTAGTTAGATACTGTGCCGTAGCAGTTTGCACTTTAGGAAATGAGAAGGTGACTACTAGAATTATAAATAATAATAGCAGCACGAGCAGCGCCCTGAGTAATATTTTTATGAACCTCTTAATCACATATCGTTTACCTTTGCAAAGATTACCAATTTTTATGCCTTTATAGCTTAATGGACACACAAATTTCTTACATTCTTGCAATAGAATCTTCATGTGATGATACAGCATGTGCTGTATTAAAAAACGATAAGGTATTATCTAATGTTGTTGCTGGTCAGGAGATTCATGAAAAATATGGCGGAGTGGTTCCAGAGTTAGCTTCTAGAGCACATCAATCTCACATCGTTCCAGTTATAACTCAAGCATTAAAGCAGGCAGGCATTAAAAAAGAGCAATTAAATGCGATATCGTTTACTCGAGGACCAGGATTGATGGGCAGCCTTTTAGTAGGAACTAGTTTTGCAAAATCGCTAGCCTTAGCCTTAAACATTCCTTTGATAGATGTACATCATATGCACGGTCATATTCTCGCGCATTTTATAGATAACGATGGTCAAGAAAAGCCTAGTTTCCCTTTTTTAGCAATTACAATAAGTGGTGGACATACACAAATAGTAAAGGTGGCAGATTATCATGATATGGAAGTTATAGGAACTACTCAAGATGATGCTATAGGTGAAGCCTTTGATAAATCTGGGAAACTATTAGGTCTAGGATATCCAGCCGGACCACAAATAGATAAATTAGCTACAAGCGGCGACCCTTTAAAGTTTCCGTTTCCTATTCCTAAAGCTCCTGATTTAAATTATAGTTTTAGCGGTTTTAAAACGGCTGTATTATATTTTGTACAGCGAGAGGTAAAAAAGCAACCGGACTTTATCACTAATAACTTAAATGATATTTGTGCTAGTATACAACACACATTGATAAAGATTCTTTTTCAAAAAATTGAAAAAGCAGTGCAACAAACTGGTATAAAAACAGTAGCCATAGGAGGCGGCGTGAGTGCAAATTCAGGAATACGTTCCCAGCTTAATTCGTATAAAGAAAAAGGTTGGAACGTCTTTATTCCACCATTTGAATATACGACAGATAATGCTGCGATGATAGGTATATCAGCTTACCATAAATATAAAAAAGGTTATTCTGC
>NZ_MAAX01000121.1 GCF_002162835.1 Nonlabens dokdonensis | reverse complement strand
CTCTGTAAAGATTACATAATACGTCAACATAGTTATACCATCCTGAGCAGTTACTTCAATAGTAGCAGTATCTGTCAACGGTAAAGTTGCTGCAGCATAGTTAACCATAGCATTAGCATCAGCCGTAGTATATGTAACCATTGGGATTGAAGCAGTACCATTAGGTAGCTCTACATAATACGTATAAGTATTCGCAGCGAAACCTGTAATGGATACTCCATCCAACAGGATATCAGATAAAAACGCGTTAGTAGACAATGTCTCCACCTCGTAGTTGATACAGTACGTATTTACAGTAATACCGTCCTCAGCAGTTACTACAATAGTAGCAGTACCAGGGATACTAACATTGGTTACTACAGCTGTTGCATTTGGATCAGTTGTTGTCGCAATAACTGATGGTGTAAATGTTGAACCAAATGGATAGGTAATAGTATAACACAATGTATCTGGGTTAAATCCAGGGACTGAACTGTTACTTACACTTAAAGCAAAAAGTGTTGCATCAGTAGCAGCTGGACCTTCAGTAATGTATACTGAATAAACACTTGATATAGAGTCATCTTCAGCTACAACAGTTACAAATGCAGTATCTGGTAGAGACCCAGCCTGATCAATTGTAAGACTTGTAATGATTGGACCAGTAGCAGTTGCTGATACATTATAGCTTGTAGAACCGTAAGGTACTTCATACGTATAATCGAATACAGCAGGATCAAATGTTACAGGAGTAGAAACCGTAGTATTATTTACTTCAAGGTCAGACAATGAAGAGACATCATACTCCACGTGTTCTTTTACTTCCCAGTTATCGAATGCGAAACCTTCAGCTGCAGCTTGCCAGGAATATCCTATATAACGCCATCTAAAGATACAACTTGATTCACCAGGTGCATTACCCATTAATAATGTGTGGTTTGTCCAGTCATTCGTGTTGTTCAAAGGAACTTGTGACCATGAAGACCAGGTAAACCAGGTATCCCCTCCATCAAAAGATCGTTGAAGACGGTATGAATGTGAAGAACCAGGTCTTATATAATCGAATGATACTTCAGCAGGTTCTGTATAGTCAGAGAAATCATAACATGGAGAATATAAATAACTGTATTCATTCAATGCAGCATTTCCTGTTAGGTTAGTAGCCCATACTTTACCGTCGTTATTGTTTCCAATATTGGAGGTAGTAGGGGTCCCCCATTCCCAAGAATCACTTACTCCACTGTTGATTACACTGTACCAGTGTCCATTATCCATTTCAAATGTAGCACTATCTGCAGTCAACGTTGGTAAACTATTTAACTCAAAAGATAAGTTGTTGCTTGAAAGATCTTGATCTTGTGTAAACACTATTTGAATTGCAATAGTATAGGTACCTGCAAGACTCATGTCAATATCCGGTAATTGGTACAAGGTATCAGTTTGAGATGCTAATCCTGAATCGAAATTCCAGAAATCAATCCACAATCCACTGTTGTTGAATTGGTATTGAGCAGTTGCGCCATTAGCAGCTACATCCAAGTTACCATAGTTCATGATTTTCACGTAACCTGTTTCCATTCCAAGTCCACAAGAAGTTTCCAATGAATCAATAGAAGTTACCGCTAAATCATAATCAGGACATGGCTCTACAACAAAGAATTCTTGAGATTCCAATTCCCATACATTCCAGGCGAGGGTGGAATCATAACCGTTGTCAACAGCATTACCATCATTATTAGCGATTAGAATACCACCACAACGAGTAATCGCGTAAGTTCCACCTTGCCATCCTGTACCGCCTTCATCATATGCATCCATAGAATATCCAAAATTAGGATAGAGACAAACGTCGTAGTTGTAGGTTGTATTGCTCCACAAGTTACCAGATCCGTTGATATCACCACCTGAAGCAACCGTTAGGTTGTTAAGCGTGTCAACAATTTCCCATCCAACTTGATATCCGGCAGTAGCTGTATTTACAGTCAGGTTTACCCATGTAGTACCCAGGTTAGTTACCGTAGATCCTAACGTATCATTTGCTGCTAATGAATCACCTGCTAAAGCTGTTTTAACAAAGAATGCAGAGTCAACAGCTGTTGAGAAATCATAGTATCCATCTAAGATGAAGGTAGCTGTTTCTCCAGGTAGAATGGTATCATTGAATGTTCCTGCATTGAAGTAGATAGAATCATCCCAGCTTAATTCAACTGGGAATCCAGTAGCGGCTATACCACCAAAGTTTTCTATTTCTATTTCTATTTGAGAAGAATCACTTGTATTACATGCACTTGTTGCTGGTGAAAGGATCGCATTAATTCCAAGATTATTACCCCAAGGAGTAACAAATGTAAATGAAATAGCATTGTATGTTGTATCACAAGGATTAGATAAGTATACATCATAAATTGTATTCTCAGTCAATCCTGTTAGCGTATATGGATGAGCAAAAGCTGTATCTGTAGGAATACTATCATATACATCTAAAGTATCCAAAACATCTACCAATTCAATATGCCATACAGTATCCGGACTTACATTTAACCAGTCTAAAGTAGCTTGAGTATCTAATATTTCAGTAGTTGTAAATCCAACAGGCATAGCACAGTCAGGTCCTGGTCCCCATTTAACCTTATCCACGTATAAATAGTCATAGGTAGTGAGTGGAGTAAATTTAATTGCGATACGCGTATCCGTTCCGGTATATGAAAGGAAAGGAACAGTGATAGAGTCACAAGAATTATTTACTACACCAGAATACATTGATGTAAAGGTACTTGGATCACTAGCATCTGTAATGGTACCAACTTCAAACGGAGAGTCTCCCCAAGAAGATCTAGCCGAGAAAGTAAATAAATTAGTCCCAGCAGTGATATTGTTTAATTCTGGTGTAATCATTAACAACTCAGCATTAGGATCAGCTTGGTTGTACATACGGACATATTTAGACCCTTCACAAGAAGAAAAATTAGAATTAAACACTCTAATATAAGCCCATTGAGATGTAGATGACATCAAATAATCCCAACAAAGTGAAGTATCTGCACCAGCATTTAGGTCTTCAAATCCATTGAAGAAGTCGCCAATTGGTGCACAATCAGTTTGTACTTCTATAGAAGTACTTTCACTAATCGCATCCGAACAGTTTGTTGAAATAGACATTTCATAAACTGTAGAAGGCATCAATCCATCAACAGTGAAAGAAGTACTATATGCTGTATCCAGTACCGTAGGATTTGTTCCAGTAACATCCACCAGTTCGATGAGCCACTCTGCACCAAACGTTCCTACTGAATCTATAGAGACAGAAATAGTTGTAGTTGACGTAGAGTCGATTGTTACTGTAGATGGAGGGAAACAGTTTGGAATCTCATGCCACTCAATATCATCCAGGAAAGTGTATTCAGAACCAGCGCCAGAACCAGGAATGTTTTGGATAGCTACATACGTATCTGTACCTGTGTATGAATCGAAGTTTATTGAATACTGAACATATTGAGTAGTCAGTGAGACAGAGTCCAATGCGGTAAATGTATTGATATCCGTTGGATCAGACATTGTACCAACAACTATTGTATTCCCATCATTATTAAATTCTTTCGCATAGAATCTCAATCGATGATCTTGTGTAGAAACTGTAGTCAATTCAGGTAAGACAGTAAATTGGTATGCTATTGAAGCATCAGCAGCACTACTAGGATGGTAATATCTAATATAACCCATACCTGTGTTTGCGGAAGAAGCACTGTTGAAAAGTCTTATATACGACCAGGGAGAACTAGTACTATCAATGAAATTCCAACAGTTAGGAACGTCTAAGTAGTTGTATCCTTCGAAACTTGTAGCGTAATCAACTACAGGAGCACAAACAGTAGTGAAAGTAATTGGTCCAACCCATACTGTTGAATCTGTACCACATAGTGTTCTTACATAAACAGTGTGATTTGTCCCAGGAGTTAAACCTGTAATTTGGAAAGGAGCACCTGAAGCAGTGTTAGTAGCAACACCAGTAATGGTATCAAGACCTTCAATTACTTCGATTTCATATAAAGTTGCGCCCGTTCCTGCAATTGTAAATGACATATCCACAGTAGTAGTTCCTACCGAATCAACAGCTAAGTCATAAGGTATATTACATGGAGGTAAAGCAGTTACCGAAACTGAATCGATAAATACTGCGTCATTTGTAGTGTTTGATTTAGATGCATAGTCAAAGTCTATTATTACATCAGATCCAACATAGGAGTTGTCTATCAAAAGAAATTCTTCTTTATAAGATCCTGGTGAGTTGAATCCAGCACCATCATTCGATTCGAAGTCATCTTCTGTTATGCTCCAAATAGTGTTCCAGGTTATACCTGCGTCATCCGACAATCTTACTTTTAAAGTATCATTATTTGAATCATCGTGAGACCAATTGAATGTCAACAAAGCCTGTTGAGCTATGTTAATCATAGGTGTTTGCAAATGCCTGTGACTTGCCCAGTTAGGCCAGGAATTTCTAGCTCTGGCAGCTATCGTGTCACCACCGGAAACATGAGGAATCCAATCTCCATCACCATTGTCTACATCAAAACATTCCGGTACCCAGGTGTTGAATGGTTCAGTTAATGGCATAGCTACAGGATTACATAATGTAGTAATTGTAACAGGTCCAGACCAGTCAGAATTTCCATCTGCACCACCACAAGCAGCGCTTACATAAAGCTCGTATTCAGAGTTAGCATCTAAGTTAATTGCTGTATAAGAAGTAGAAGTTGTACTGTCATCAGCAATACCTGATTGAGTTTCACTCAATGTAATATTAACATACTCCACATACCACATAGTCTCCGTATCAATAGAAGTCCATGAGAATGTAATTTCATTATTTGAATAAGCACCTAATACTAAATCTATAGGAGCTTGACAAGTAG
>NZ_MAAX01000045.1 GCF_002162835.1 Nonlabens dokdonensis | reverse complement strand
ACGTTGGATAGTACGTACATTAATATTACATTTTTCAACAAGTTCTTCTTGTGTAAGCCCTTGCTCTTTTCTTAATTGGGCAATATAATTTCCTAATTCTGGCTGATTCATAATTGAAATATTTTAAAGATTATTACTGCCGCAATATTAATAGAGTAGTGTAGCTGCTTCAAAATATTAAACCGTAATTAAGCCCGACATTTGCACGGCAAAGGCTTGAATTGCCTACAAAGCTTAGAATAATGAACACGATAATACTTATGGTTTTTGTACTGGTTGTCTGGTAGAATGCATCAATTCTAATTTCCAAATACTGTCCTTCTTTATAGCAACAACACTTTCTAGCCAGGCTCTTTGATACACAATCGTGTCTTTTTTAAATGTGCCGTAATTGTGATAAGCTAGCCATAATTTATCGCCGTTACGCCTCGCATCTATACGTTTAAAATTATTGATGCGTTCATAACCAGAATTCCTAGTTTGTGCTTTTTTGCACCAGTTTGCTATTGTATCATTATTCCATAATTCTCCATGTTCTAAGAGTAGAAAGTCATTAGTTTGATATTTTGTTATGGCATTTTCATCATAGCCAGACCAGACTTCATCAAATAGGTTTTGAATTACATTTTCTACAGCCACGACAGCTTCTTCATCAGTTTGAGGAAGCTCCTTTGTTATGTTTTTATTACAAGATATAATACCACTGAGAAGAAGTAGTATAAGAAGTCTAGTTGCTATTTTCATTTTTAAATTATTTAAGATAAAGTTACTGTACTTATTTTAAATCATAATTTAGAAATATGATATACATGTCATTGATGTTTTACAGTCTTTTAAAACATTATTTAAAAAGCTTCCATAGTTTGGAAATAAATTAAAAAGATGAGTTATCTTTCGCTAAATTTTTTAAAAAAGGACATTTTTTATCGATACCGAATATTAAGATAAACTAGTTGAGCTTCATTCCCCTAATAGATACTTAACTATAAACACCTAGTCAAACGTAAGTTTACTAGGTGTTTTAAATTTAAAGAACTTTCTTATTCTTGATTTTAAAAAGTATGTTCACTTTCCCATGTAATAGAGCTCTCTAAATTGAACTAATAAATTAAAATTGAAGTTTTTTTCAAACCTAAATTTTAATTCCCAGAACTTCGTTGCTATTATCATTTCTTCTAATTCGATTGTGCTCAGTTTTTGACTTTCTGCATTCTTTTGTTAGTCATTCTAGAATCTAGATATGGCGTGGTTATTCCCTAAAGGCTTCTTAAATGTGGCGTGTTTACGTTATTCTTATCTTAAAAACATATCGCTCAAAAACCAAACGTTAAAAGTCACCGTTAGACTAAAAAATCAAAATAATTAGTTATGAAATTGAAAACAAATTTATTACTGTTAGCTACTGTAGCCTTAACTCTAAGCTGTGTTTCTAAAAAGAAGTATGTAAGCCTAGAGAATGATTACAATAACACAAAAAGCGAATTATTAAAAAGTAGAGTAGAAAGTGAAGACCTGCAACGTCAGATGGAACAAATCCAGATGCGCGTGCAACGATATAATGAGAAAATAGCCTCACTTAATGAAGATCAAAAAGTACTAAAAGATAACATGTTAGTTAGTACTGATGACAGGAGTTTAGTATTATCGGCAAAAAACAAAGAAGCTATGCGTCGTACACTTGAAAACGTTCCAGCCTATAAGCTCGCCGAAGCTAAAACCCTTAAAGATTCTTTGAATCTAGCTATTTCTCACAACATGATGCAATCTATAAACGGCCTGGAAACCGGAAAAGACCTCAACGTTTCTATAGAAGAATCTGTCGTGATGATCAATATAGATGATAACCTACTATTTAAAGATAGTAGTTATAGAATAGGAAATGATGCAGATGATATTTTAGCAAAAATTGCTAAGGTAGTCAATTCAGAGCCGTCCTTAGAAGTTTTAGTAGAAGGACATACTGATAATAGAACGGTAAAAGAAGGTAGTTATGTAAAAGATAACTGAGACCTCAGTACAGAGCGTAGCGCCGCTGTAGTTCGTAAGCTACAAGATAAATTTGGTGTTGCTCCAGAACAACTTATTGTTGCTGGTCGTAGCAGTTATGATCCTTTAGTAGCAAATAACAGTAATGATAATCGTGCTAGAAATAGACGTACTAAAATCATTATCATGCCTAATCTAGATAAGTTTTTTGCAATGATTGCTGGAGAGCAAAGTACAGAAATGAACAAATCGACCAACTAATTGATCATAAGTAATTAGTTATTAAAGGACTTCTTAAATTATTTTTAAGAAGTCCTTTTTTGATTATAAAAAACTAGGTAATTCTTCTAGCCAGCCGTTAAATGTAACAGGCCTTACAATTTCATATAACTCTTCAAATGACTCATGTGTTGCAATCACATTCTTAAGTTCAGGAAATTGTGATGAGAGTTTATCAATAAACTCAGTAGAGTCGCTGCTTCGATTTGCGGCTTTTCTTAAAGTTTTTAAATATTCTTCCTGACTTACGTGTAATTTAGTCCTGTTGCTTACAAATTCTAAACTGTCTTTTGTACGTCTAGCTTCTTTTAAAGCTTTTCTGAATTTAAAGTTTTCTAAGCTTTTAATATCATTATTTAAGGAGTCAAAATCATTTTTTGTCACCTCTTCATAGCCTAGATAAATTTCTTCTAGTTCTCCTATAAATACTTGTGACGTAGCAGTGAAAGAAATAAATAAGAGTAAAATTGTGTATATGCGTTTTAGATTTTTCATGACTTATTAATTTAGTTATTAATAACGACACAAATTTACGATGACTACCTTGTTTTTTACATGAACATTTTTCTTTTAGAATAGTATATTTTTCCCTAAATAATTAAACCTCTTCTTATATAATAAATAGGAAGAGGTTTAAATTTATTCCGCTTTCGCGAAAGTGAGATCAACACCATCTACATCATACCAGTGCATTCTCCATTATTTCTTGTACAACCTCAGGATTTAAAAGTGTACTGGTATCACCTAAGTTGCCAGTATCTTTACTTGCTATTTTTCTCAAAATACGACGCATGATTTTACCGCTACGTGTCTTAGGCAATCCGTTAGTAAACTGAATTTTATCCAGTTTTGCGATAGGACCTATGCGGTCGGTGATCAACTGATTGATTTCTTTGCGCAGGTTATCTTGATTACGGTTTTCACCAGTTTCTTTTAAAGTGATGTAGCCATATAATGCATTTCCTTTGATGTCGTGTGGGAAACCTACGATAGCACTTTCGGCAACGGCAGGATGTTCATTTATAGCATCTTCAATCGGTGCTGTCCCTAGATTGTGACCACTCACAATAATTACATCATCTACGCGACCAGTGATTCTATAATAGCCTACCGCATCGCGACGTGCGCCATCACCTGTAAAGTACATGTTTTTATAAGCACTGAAATAGGTATCTCTATAACGTTCATGGTTACCGTAAATCGTACGTGCCATAGATGGCCACGGGAATTTGATACACAAACGTCCTTCTACTTGATTTCCTTTAATTTCTTTTCCATGCTCATCCATTAACGCTGGCTGGATACCTGGTAATGGCAAGGTTGCAAATGTCGGAATTGTAGGTGTGGAATAAGGAATCGGGCTGATCATGATTCCGCCAGTTTCTGTTTGCCACCAGGTATCTACAATAGGGCTGTGGTTTTTACCTATATTATCGTTATACCAGTGCCATGCCTCTTCATTGATAGGTTCTCCTACGGTTCCCAGAACCTTTAAGCTAGATAAATCATATTTATTGACAAAATCTATGTTCTCTTTGGCGAGTGCTCTTATCGCAGTAGGTGCTGTATAAAACTGAGTGATTTTATGTTTTTCTACGATTTCCCAGAAACGCCCGTAATCTGGATAAGAAGGAACTCCTTCAAACATGACTGTTGTAGCGCCATTTGCCAGTGGTCCATAAACAATATAGCTATGACCGGTAATCCAACCTATGTCTGCTGTACACCAGTAGACATCATTCTCGCGGTACTGGAACACATTCTTAAAACTATAAGCCGCATAAACCATATAGCCACCTGTGGTATGCACCATTCCTTTGGGTTTACCAGTGGAACCTGATGTATAAAGGATAAATAACGGATCTTCTGCATCCATGATGGTTGCCTTACAAGAAGCATCTGCCGCATCAAGAAGTGGTTGGATCCAAATATCTCGTCCTTCTTTCATCGTGACTTTTCCACCAGTTCTATTAACCACAAGATTTGTAGTTACGCCAGGACAGTTTTCAAGTGCTTCATCCACAATAGATTTCAAATCGATGGTCTTTTTACCACGGTAACTTCCATCACTGCAAATCACCATTTTACAATCACAATCGTTAATACGAGTTGCCAGTGCTGTAGCACTAAAACCTGCAAAAACTACCGAATGAATGGCTCCTATTCTAGCACATGCCAATACTGAGACAGCCAGCTCTGGAATCATAGGCAAGTAGATACAAACTCGATCGCCTTTTTCTACTCCTTGTGATTTGAGCACGTTTGCAAATTTTGAAACGCGTTCATGTAACTCTCTATAGCTTATGTGTTGAGCACCTTCACTTGGATCATTAGGTTCAAAAAGTATAGCTGTTTTATCTGCCCGAGTAGCAAGATGCCTATCGATACAGTTTTCTGTGATGTTGAGTTGCGCTCCTTCAAACCATTTTACTTCTGGTCTTGAAAAATCCCAACTCAGGACTTTGTCCCATTTCTTTCTCCATAAAAAATGTTCTTCGGCGATTTCTTCCCAGAAACTTTCTGGATTGCGCACTGACTTTCTATAAACTTGCCAGTATTCTTCTAAGTGTTTTATGTGGTAATTACTCATAATTATTAATTTATCAGTTTGTTTTGATTGTGTATTCCTATGAAATGTGTTTGATAAACACTCTTTATTTCGTCTATGATATGTGTGTCATCTATAGTAGATGGTATTT
>NZ_MAAX01000075.1 GCF_002162835.1 Nonlabens dokdonensis | reverse complement strand
TTAGCCACTATCGATGAGGCTGTCAAACGTATTCTGAAGGTGAAATTTGAGTTGGGATTATTTGATGATCCCTATAAATACTGTAGTGAAGAGTTAGAGAAAGAAGTTATAGGAAGTCAAGAATTAACAGATGGAGTACTAGATATGGCTCTAAAATCTGTAGTATTACTTAAAAACGAGAATAAACTATTACCTCTTGATAAGTCAAATAAAAATATTGTTTTAATAGGACCACTAGCCGCTGATAAAGACAGCCCTTTAGGAAACTGGCGAGCTATGGCGGTAGATAATAGCGCCATAAGCGTACTGGAAGGAATGCAGGAATATAATCAGGATATTATTTACTCTAGTGGACCTGAATTAATTACTGCCCCAACTGAGTTCTCTAAAGAAGTCAAAATTAATGAAACTGACACTACTGGTTTACAAGAAGCTATTCAAGTGGCTAGAAATGCAGATGTTGTTGTGATGGTACTTGGGGAAAACGGTTTACAAAGTGGTGAAGGGAGAAGTAGAACTCAAATTGATTTACCAGGTTTACAACAACAACTTCTTGAAGAAATCTATAAAGTTAATAGGAACATTGTTTTAATTTTAAATAATGGCAGACCGTTAGCTCTTCCTTGGGCTAAAGAGAATGTGCCAGCTATAGTTGAGGCATGGCATCTGGGTTCTCAAAGTGGTAATGCGATAGCAAAAATATTATATGGAGATTACAATCCATCTGGTAAGTTACCCATGACGTTTCCTAGGAGCGTAGGACAAGTTCCTATTTATTACAATGATAAAAGTACTGGAAGACCTTCATTACCATCTAAAGATTTTGTCTTCTGGTCGCATTATCAAGATGTTTCAAATGAGCCTTTGTGGCCATTCGGTTATGGATTAAGTTATACAGAGTTTAAGTACACTAATTTTAAGATAGAAAATAATTTTAATCAAGGTAAATATATCAAGGTGAGCATTGATATAGAGAATACAGGTGATGTTGCTGGAAAGGATGTAGTACAACTCTATTTGAAAGACCGATTTTCTAAAGTGGTTAGACCTATGAAAGAATTGAAAGCTTTTCAACAAATATTCCTTCAACCAAATGAAAATAAAACCATTGTATTTAAGCTGTCAAAATTAGATTTTAGTTATTATGATAATAACGGAAAGTTGTTTTATGAAGATGGGGTTTTTGATATTTCTATTGGGAATAGTTCTAATCCAGAATTTTCATCAAGTATGGAAATGATTTTTTAAATTTTAAATCGTATTGAGGTATTTAACGCAAACCTTTTCGTAAAACTCTTATTTATATTTTTTTAACATGATTTCAATCGATAGAGTTATGTTTTATTTTCTACAATTTACTACAACATTACCACATCATTAAGCAATTGAAGGTAGATAATTATTTAAATCGTAATTTTTATTTTAAGGTTCATTTACTTGAAAAACAGTTATTTATATGTTTTACATATGTGGTTTTATCAAAAGATGTATTGTATGTTTTTTGTAAAGGTCTATTTTAACTTTTGTATAATGTATTTAACTAAATTTAAACAGTTAAATAACATGTTCATAATTAAAAAACGTCTACTATGAAAAAAATTACTTTTTTATTAATTCTCTTTATTACTAATTTGGGTTTTGCCCAGCCTAGTACTTCACCAGCAGCGCCTACTAATAATGCCGCTGACGTCGTTTCAATATATGGAGATACATATACTAATATAGCTAATAATTATGATCCAAACTGGGGACAGTCAGGTCATACTCAGGTAAACCCTATGTTTGATCCAGGAAATGGGGAGCTATTACTTGCTTATCCTAATTTTAACTATCAAGGAACTGAGTTAACTGCAACAAATGTTTCTTCAATGGAGTTTTTGCATGTTGATATATGGACATCTGCAACTCCAGGTGCTACAGATATTCAGGTAAGCCCGATTAATAATGGTTCCGGAGCTGGTGAAACATTAGTATCAATAACTTACACCTCTGGAGCATGGACTTCAGTAGATATTCCTAAATCAGCTTTTACTGGAATGACATGGGATAGTGTTTTTCAAATGAAATTTGCTGCTAATGGTCCAGGAAGTACAGTACCTGTAGACATTTACTTAGACAATGTATATTTCTGGAAAAACCCAACTGTTGCTGGTGCTGATGCCACATTGAGTGCGATTGAAATTGATAACGCTCCGTTATCTAACTTTTCATCTGGAGTTTTCTCTTATAACGTAGATTTACCTTCTGGAACTACAACGGTACCGCAAATAACTCTTGCTACTGCCACAGATTCTAATGCAATGGTTGTAATTAATCAAGCAACAGCGCTTCCTGGTGATGCAACGATTAATGTAACTTCTATGAATGGAATGAGTAATGAGACTTATACAATTTCTTTTGCTGCAGTAGGTCCATCTATGGGAGCAGCAACACCTCCTAACAGAGTTCCTGCAGATGTAATCTCTATTTTTAGTGACGCTTATTCTGATATTGCTGTTGATACATTTAATACCAACTGGTGTCCAGGAAATACTTCAGACGTTACAATAGCTGGTGAGGCAATGAAAAGAGTTGATGGTTTAGGTTGTGAAGGTGTGGACTGGCAAGGTGCAAGAACAATAGATGCTTCTGGATTTACTAATTTTCATATGGATATCTACATAGAAGAACCTAACTTAGTAGGTAAAGAAATCAATCTTAAGTTCTCTCAATGGGGTGGAACCGCAGGTGAGGTATCTGCTTTCCAGTTACAAATTGGAGATGGTGCGGGCGCAGCTCAAACTTTAGTAAATGGTTGGAATGTTATAGACGTCGTTATTGATGCTGCTTTTACTGGTGATACGACAAGAAATGATATTGTGCAGTTTATAATAACTTCAAACGTATCTACTATTTGGTATGATAACTTATACTTACATAAGAATACAACTGCAAGTGTATCTGATTTTAGTGCAGCACCATTTAAAGTATATCCTAACCCAGCTGTTAGCGGTTGGACTATATCTTCTACAGACACTATATTACACTCAGTACAAGTTTATGATTTATCTGGTAAGTTAGTTTTAACGCAAGATGCAGATTCTACCTCTGTTTTGATTAATAGTGATACTTTATCTAATGGAGTATACATCGCTAAAGTAACTTCTGCTCAAGGAAGTCAAAATTTGAAATTAGTTAAGAATTAAATAAGTACGTTAATTTTGTTTTGGGAAAAGGGTTGTCGCTAGACAGCCCTTTTTTATTTATCAAGCGTTATGACTTTAAATTAATATATGCGTGGAAAAATAACTTGGAAACATTCTTACATTTTAGTTATTTTTAAACAATGGGGTGGAAGATATTTATAGCAAATGATTTTAATAAGCGATTGATCGTTTTTATTTCAATTTTACTCGTTGTCAATATGGTCACAGTGTTTTTCTATGATTTGATGATTTCTAAAATATTTCGTTTAGCTAGTACGATTTCAGTTTTAGTATATCTGTTTGCATACAAATTTAACCATCGATTAATTTACGCTGTATTATTAATCATTATAGTTTCTGATATAGCTATTGTAGGTTATGAATATAATTGGGGAGTTTTTCTTTATGGAATTACAGCAACATTATCGTACCTACTTCTCGCCCTAAATGTAGTGCGAAATATAGAATGGACTCAAATCAATTGGTATGAATATCTTATTTATGCATTTGTATTAGTTTTTAATTTTTACACTTTTAATTTCTTATCTAATAATATCAGCTCTGATTTTGACTCAGACATCATATTTTATTCTCTAAAAGTGAGTGGTATAATGGGTATTATTATGTGCTTGATATCTGGACTACATAATGCTACTCGATTAAGTTTCAAAACTGCCTATTTCATGTACGCTACATTTGGCTTAGTTTTTTCGGATTTTTCAGCTATGCTGGCATATTATTATAAGATGGAACCCTTTTTATTTTATTTTCTTGATCGTGCCATGTATATTTTTGCCTTTTATTGCTTAATAAAATATGTGTATTATTATACTGAAGAACAAAAGCTTATTGAGGTTAAGGCTAAAAGATCTTTCCAGGATTCAAAAGTCCTTTAGGGTCCATGGACTTTTTAATTACTTGCATCAAGTTTATTTCATCTTCAGTTCTACATAAACTTAAATAATTCTTTTTATGTAACCCTATACCATGTTCTGCACTTACAGATCCACCTATAGCCTTCAATCCACTATAGATGCAGTGATCAATTTCTTTTTTTAACGCTACAGAATCATTTGATTTTCCTACCATGAAATGAATATTCCCATCAGCAACGTGCCCGAAAGCATAAACTTGTTCAACACCCTTTATCTTTTTTAAAGCTTCATAACGCTCTTCAATATACCTGCCAATGTTAGGGATAGGTAAGCTGATGTCAAAATGCTGGTCATGATTCATAAAATCAACTAAGTTATTTACATCTTCTCTGATTCTGAAAAACCAGTTTACTTCACTTTGTGAACTCGCTATAACAGCATCTATTATCTTTTCATTTTCAAGAGCTTCTTCTAATAAACTTTGAAATTCATCATAATCATTTGATTGATGTGCCCCTAGAGACTCAATTAACACATAATAGTTGTAATTATAAGGCAATGGTGGTCTGACGCTGTCGTTAACGCTGGTCATTTGCTTATAGCTGTTCTTCCATAACAATTCAAAACCACTAAGTTTACCAGCGAGTTTACTGTCGCAATATTTAAGAAATGCAACTACATCTTTATAATCATTGAGTCCTATAAACGCAGCATTACGACTTTTGGGAAGTTCTTCAAGT
>NZ_MAAX01000182.1 GCF_002162835.1 Nonlabens dokdonensis | reverse complement strand
TTAACGGTACTAAATTGTAGCGTTTTGAGTTTGTAGCGTTCGGCAATAATATCTGCAAAACGATTGATCTTATCAGGAATAGGAACTGGTGGTTTAAATTTAAACTCTACCCATTCTGCTGCTTTCTCAAAGCCTAACTCTTCCAGATGTTCTTTATAATAAGGATGATTGTACCAAGTAATCATTGTACTGAGCTCATCATAACCCTTTATGAGCATTCCTGCCTTGTCCATATTTGAAAAACCGACTGGTCCTTCCATGAACTCCAAATCTTGTTCTTTACCTAGTTTTTCTACTTCTGCTATTAATGCTTTAGTAACTTCAATATCATCAATCATATCTAACCAGCCGAAACGCATTTTACGCTTTTTCTGCTCATTAATCTCTATATGATTGATTAAAGCGGCTACTCGTCCTACAATTTTATTGTTTTTATAGGCAAGAAACATCCAGCATTCGGCATTTTTAAATACCTGATTCTTTTCTGGATCAAAAACTGCTAATTCGTCTTTGATAATGGGTGGAACAAAGTATTCATTGTCCTTGTATAAGTCCATTTGAAACTGGACAAACTTTTTGATATCCTTTTTGGAATCAATTCTTTTTACTTCAATCATAAGTTATCTCCCGTCATTTTCTTCCTCAAGATTGAGTTTGTTCTTTTTATTCTTTTTCTTTTTTCCAGTTCCTTTAAAGTCATCAGTTTGTTTGATAGCTTCGTCTTTGTGAAAATCTAGTCGGTAGGACATTCCTAAATTTACTTGAAATACAGTAGGCGTATCTTTAAAATTTACTGTTGCACTACTGTCTACTTGCCAGTCCTTAGTAATTAAGTAAGTGAGTCCGCCGCGTGCTAGATCATCACTATAAAAATCAGATTTTAATCCTTGATATTCTCCAAAGACCGCCCATTTTCCATTGATACTATGAGTCATCGTTAGAATCCATTGGTAGGAAGGAAAATCTGTTCCTACTCTGTCTGCTATGATATTAGTTACAAAAACCCAACGACCCCAATTGTTTTGAGTTATTAATTCAAACCTTGGAGAAATAGTACTGTTATCTGGTGGCGTGAGCACATTGTTCTCGCTTAGATCTAAGTTAGCACCAGCGTAAACTGAAACAGCAGGGATTAAATCTCTCCAGCTCAATCTATTATTGGCTTTCCAACTTAATAGGTTCACTTTTTTCTCTCCAAAAAAGACCAGTGGATCAAATACTAAGTATTTTCCACCTACGGTAAATCTAGAAAAGTTTCCGAACTCGCTTTCAGTAGAAACTAAACCGTTAAAATCAGATTGATTCACTCTGCTATAATTTCCAAATAAAGAAAACTCTAATCGTTCTGTTACTGCACCATAGCGCAGTTGAAAACTCGTTCCTATGTAATCGCGTTCATAGCGTTGTAAATCGTGCTCCTCAGTTCTATAAAATAAAGAACCTTCTACTTGAGCAACTCCTTTACCTACCGCAAATGCGCCTTGAGATCTACCTGGATTGTTTGTGTTTATTGTCTCTGTGTATTGACCATTCACAAATTGTGATGTAACAAAAAGCACAAAAAACAGTCTTATAGTATTAAATGAATAATTCATATAGTGTAATTCGTGTTCAAATTTAATATTTCTTAAAGAGTAACGTAGGATACACTTATTATTTTTACATAAAACATTTTAAATTGAAGTTTTTACAGACATTATTAATCATCCTAGTTATAATTGTTTCCATACGATTGATATGGAAATATTTTGGTAAAATGATTCTCAAGTGGTTAGGAATGAAAGCGATGCAACGAGTTCAAAAGAGTTTTGAAAAACGAGCAGGCTTTCAACCAGGGCAAAACCCATTTCAAAATACCACTACTAATACCTCTCGCAAAAGCCCTAAATCAGCTCCGTTGAAATCTAATGAAAAGAAAAAGGTAGGCGAGTACATCGACTTTGAGGAAATTGATTAATTTTCCTCATTCATTTATTTAACCTTTTCATGAAACTAAATTTCAAGAAAATAGTACCGCATTTAATTGTATTTGTGGTGTTTATTGTTGCAGCATTAGCATATTTCCATCCCGTATTAAGTGGTAAAAAACTATATCAAAGTGATATCGTTCAATATAAAGGTAACGCAAGACAACTTATAGACCATAGAGAAACCACTGGTGAAGAATTATACTGGACTGACGCCGTTTTTGGAGGAATGCCTACTTACCAATTAGGTGCTCGTTACGATTATGATATCATCGATGGATTAGATCGGGCATTGAGATTTCTTCCTCGTCCAGCTGATTATCTCTTTCTGTACTTTGCTAGTTTCTATGTGTTAATGCTGGTCATGCGAGTGGACTGGAAAATAGGACTCTTAGGTGCTCTTGCCTTTGGTTTCTCTACTTACCTAATCATAATTATCGGTGCTGGTCATAATTCTAAAGCTCACGCGATTGCTTATTTTCCGTTAGTTATAAGTGGTATTATATTGGTTTTTCAAAAGCGGTATCTCGCTGGTTTTGTACTCACAGCGCTTGCCATGGCGCTGGAATTGCAGGCAAACCATCCACAAATGACCTACTATTTATTAATAACAGTAGCTGTTTTAGGTGTTGCTTATTTGATAGATGCGGCAAAGAAAAATATGCTGCCACATTACTTCAAGTCCATAGGTATAATGATCGCCGCAGTAGTTCTCGCTTTAGGGACTAACGCTGCAAATTTACTTGCTACTAGTGAATACTCTAAAGAAAGTACTAGAGGTGTACCTAATATTACTATTAACGCTCAAGGCGAAAGCGTGCAAAAAACAAACGGTCTTGATTATGATTACATTACCGAATATAGCTACGGTCTTTCTGAAAGTATGAATTTAATTCTACCACGATTTGCTGGTGGTGGAAGCGGTGAGACATTTGATGACGATAGCGCGAGCAGAACACAACTTTCTAAAATAAATCCTGCTAATCTTTCTGAAGAAGAGTTGGATTATTTGAATCAATTGGTATCACTTAGTCAGAGAAAGTATTGGGGTGATCAAGCAATTGTAGAAGCACCGGCATATTTAGGTGTAAGCGTTGTTTTTCTAGCTTTACTCTCTTTATTTTTAATTCGCGGCCGATTAAAATGGTGGACCTTGACGGCTATTGTTCTTGCGTTACTATTATCCTATGGAAAAAACTTAAGCTGGTTAACAGAGCTTTTCATTGATTACATGCCATTTTACAGCAAGTTTAGAGCAGTTACCAGTATTCAAGTTATCATTGAATTATGCGTTCCTATTCTTGCAGCAATAGGATTATGGCAATTCTTTAACGAGAAAAATTCTATTGAAATCAAGCGAAAATCCTTGTTGTATGCTGGAGCTGGTTTTGGTGGGTTGTTATTAATTATAGCTTTTTTAGGTTCCTATATTTTTAATTTAACAGGTCCATTTGATGAATATTTACTAGATTTTCCACAACTTGGTGCTCGATATGTCAAAGCACTGGAAGCAGATCGTTTTGCCATGATTCAAGAAGATGCGCTAATAGCCTTGCTTTATGTAGGTCTGATTTGCGGAGCTTTGTACTTATTACTGAGTGATAAAATAAAAGAAGTAGCTGTTTTGGCTGTTTGTGGTGGAGTCATTTTGTTTGATTTAATAAGTTTTGATTTAAAATATGTAAATTCAGATGATTACGTTACCGCAAGAGAGTATGAATTTGCTTTTGAAAAAACTGAAGCAGACCAAACAGTTCTTGAAGATCAAGAGCACTACAGAGTCTACGATCAATTAGCAGATCCTAACAAAAGTGGTAGAGCAGCCTATTTTCATAAAGCTATGGGTGGCTACCACGGTGCAAAACCGCGGAGATTCCAGGATTTAATGAATTTTTATTTCATGAACCCAGAAGGAAATCAAAATACACAAATGGAGATTTTATCCATGTTCAACACTAGATATTTTCTTATTCCTTACCAAGGACAAGCTGTGGCGCAACAAAATCCTGGAGCCTATGGAAATGCTTGGTTTGTAGATAATATTGAAGTTGTCGAAAATCAAAATGAGGAAATCCTAGCCATTAAAGATTTAAACGCTCAAAAAACTGCGATCATTACAAATGATCAAAAAGAGCTTCTAAATGTGAGTGTAGTTGAAATAGAAAGAGATTCTACCGCATTTATTGAGTTAACAGATTATAAAACAGAGCAACTTACTTATAAAAGTTCTAATTCTAAGGATGGACTAGCCGTGTTTTCAGAGATGTATTATCCGCATGGTTGGAAAGCTAGTATTGACGGTGAGCAAGTGCCTATCGCCAAAGTAAATTATGCGCTGAGAGGTTTATTTGTTCCAGCGGGAACGCATGAAATAGTTTTTACTTTTGAACCAGAGATTGTTCAAACTGGCTCTACCATAATGCTTATTAGTAACATTCTATTATTTTTAATAGTTTTAGGAGGAATTATACTGGCTTTTAAAAAGAAGAAAACCACTTGAAAAAGCCAGTTCTAATAATAAGTTATTATTGGCCACCAGCCGGTGGACCTGGCGTACAGCGATGGTTGAAGTTTGCAAAGTATTTACCAGGGAATGGTTACGATGTTACTGTGGTAATTCCAGAAAACCCTCATTATCCAGTTCGTGATGAGAGTTTAGTAAAAGAAATACCGGAGAATATTTCTGTAATAAAAGTACGTATTAATGAACCTAGCAGGTTATCTGGTAAGCTTTCGCGAAAGCGGACTAAAAACCTACAACGAGGCATAATAAATAAAAAAGCCAATTTACTTGAGCGCACTTTGATCTGGATAAGAGGTAATTTATTTATTCCAGATGCGCGAGTAGGATGGAAGCGTCATGTGCTAAAAGCGGTAGAACCTTATTTTGCAGCGCATAAAAACGCAACATTAATCACAACAGGTCCACCACATTCCATTCATTTGATAGGAATGGAATTAAAATATCTGGTTCCATCTATAAAATGGCTAGCCGATTTTAGAGATCCATGGACAACGATAGGGTATCACAAAGACTTGAAATTGAG
>NZ_MAAX01000003.1 GCF_002162835.1 Nonlabens dokdonensis | reverse complement strand
TTGGTTCTTGTTTTTCACAATGGATCTGACAATGCAAGCTATGCAGCATACGATCTAGACGGACATACAACGAATGGGGAAGGATATTTTGTTATTGGTAATGCCGCAGTTCCCAATGTCTCTATTGTAATCCCAAGTAATGGTTTGCAAAACGGACCGGATGCAGTTGCATTATACACAGGGAATGATACAGATTTCCCTAATGACACCCCCGTTACAACAGCCAATTTAGTCGATGCCATTGTCTATGACACCAACGATGGGGACGATGCAGAATTATTAGTTTTATTAAACGTAGGTCAGGCACAAGTAAACGAAGGTGGCGCTGGCGATAAAGATGCACATTCTTCACAACGTATTCCAAACGGAGCAGGAGGTGCTAGAAATACAACTACCTATGCGCAAATGGAACCAACACCGGGTGCTATAAATGGAGCCCCTGCACCAGTTGCAGAAATTATTATTAACGAGGTCGATGCAGATACCGATGGATCTGATACCATGGAGTTTGTAGAACTCTTTGATGGAGGGACAGGAAACACTTCCTTAACAGGCTTAGTTGTGGTCCTTTTTAACGGAAATAGTGATACCAGTTATAATGCCTTCGATTTGGATGGGTTTAGCACAAATGGGAATGGATATTTTGTTTTAGGAAATGCGGCTGTACCCAATGTTTCTCTTGTTATTTCAGATAATAGTATCCAAAATGGACCCGATGCTGTTGCTATTTACACAGGGGATGATACGGATTTTCCTAACGGAACTCCCGTTACAACAGACAATTTAGTCGATGCCTTAGTTTATGACACTAATGATGCTGACGATGCGGGATTACTTGTTTTATTGAATGGAGGACAAGCTCAAATAAATGAAGGTGGAATGGGAAATAATGCTGGTCATTCCAATCAACGAATTCCGAATGGTGCAGGTGGAGCAAGAAACACAGACACTTACACTCAATTAGAACCAACACCAGGAGTTGAAAATGAAATTATAATTCCTATTCCTTCTGTAAAAATTCATGAGGTTCAAGGAAGTGGTTTGGTAGCTGCAATGGCGGGTTTAACAGTCCAAGTTGAAGCCATAGTTATTGGAGATTTCCAAAACAGCGATCAATTTAGCGGATTCTTTATTCAAGAAGAAGATGCAGATGCAGATGCAGATGGGACAACTTCAGAAGGAATTTTTGTGTATTGCGATAGTTGTACAACCAATGTTTCTGTTGGTGATGCTGTTACAGTAACTGGACTTGCAGTAGATTTCTTCGAAATGACACAAATAGACGTGACCGCTCCTAATGGTGATATTATTGTAAACAGCTCAGGTAATACCTTACCAAGTTCCGCTTCTATTACTCTTCCTGCAAGCTCGAGTACTGAAGCAGAAGGAACTTTTGAAAGTGTGGAGGGGATGTTAATTAATGTGACTACCAATCTTGTAGTTAGTGAATATTTTGAGTTGGCTCGATATGGTCAATTGGTACTTTCAGCCAATAATAGATTTCAGCAATTTACAGATTCCAACGAACCAGATGTAGCCGGTTATAATGCTTATATAAGTCAATTAGATCAATCTCGAATTATCTTAGATGATGATAATAACTTACAATCCGATGCTGTTAGCGGTGCACCAGACGAACCTTATTTCTGGCCACGACCTGGAGCAAGTAACACGAATTTTATTAGAGGAGGAGATCAAATAAGCAATTTACAAGGGATCATGCATTGGTCATTTGCAGGACAAAGTGGTACAGACGCTTGGCGAATAAGACCCGTTGATGAGGCTTTCACTTATAACTTCACCCCTTCTAATGCCCGTACTGATGCTCCAACTGCTGTCGGTGGGACCTTTAAAATAGCAAGTTTTAATGTATTGAACTACTTCACTACTTTGGATGAAAGAGGTGCACATTCAAATGTTGAATTGGAGAGACAGAGAGCAAAAATTGCAACAGCTATCTGTAGTATGGATGCAGACATTATTGGTTTGATAGAAATTGAAAACAATGGTATGACGGCGTTAAATGATTTATTAAATGGTACCAATGGAATTAACGCCATCTGTAGTAGCACCTATGTTGCAATAGATGCAGGCATTATTGGGACAGATGAAATTACAGTAGCTTTTATCTATAATACTGCAACAGTAACTCCAGAAGGTGCTTTTTCTATATTAGACAGTTCGGTAGATCCGCTTTTTAATGATAGTAAAAATCGTCCAGTTCTAGCACAGACGTTTACTCAGATAAGTAATGGAGGAACATTAACTCTTGCTGTTAATCATTTAAAGTCTAAAGGTTCTTCCTGCGATAGTATTGGAGATCCTGATTTAGGCGATGGCTCTGCTAATTGTAATATTACAAGAACTAATGCTGCTACCGCAATAGTTAATTGGCTCGCTACAGATCCTACCAATAGTGGGGATTCCGACTTTATGATTATTGGAGACTTGAATTCTTATAGAAATGAATCTCCGATTGATGCACTAAAATTAGGTGCAGATGGTATTGGTGGAACTTCCGATGATTTTGTCGACCTTCTTGATTTCTATTTAGGAGATGATGCTTATAGCTATGTATTCGATGGTCAATTAGGATATTTGGATTATGCTCTTGCTAGTCAAAGTCTAGTAACACAAATTACTGGAGCTACCGCTTGGCATATAAATTCTGATGAAGCAGCTATTTTTGATTATAACGATGGAGTTCAAGATCCAGGAGAAGCTTCTTTTCATCGTAAATCGAATGCCTTACCTATATACGAAGCAAATGCATACCGTGCTTCAGATCACGATCCACTAGTTGTTGGAATTAACTTAAGGATAGCTCCTATCATTGATTGTCCAGACTCCATTGTCGTTTCTAACGATATAGGGATTTGTGGTGCACAGGTTGTTTTTATAAATGCAACTGCAATAGATCCAGACGGGGATTTAGATACGGTTATTCAAACCGGCGGACCTAACACGGGTACCGTTTTCCCATTAGGAGAAACGATAATCCAGTTTACGGCAACGGATCTAGCGGGGAATACTTCAATATGTACCTTTACAATTACTGTTAATGATACTGAAGACCCTGTAAGTGTTTGTCCTGCAGATATAATAGTAAGTAACGACCCTGGCCAATGTGATGCTATGGTAACCTTCTCTACGTCCGCGACAGATAATTGTGATGGAGTAACCTCAACTACTGTACCTGCTTCTGGCAGTATATTCTCAATGGGAACTACAATTGTTACAGTTACTTCAACAGATGCTTCTGGTAATACTAATGTTTGTACCTTTAATGTTACTGTTAATGATGACGAAAGTCCAGTAGTAACTTGTTCCGAAGATATCACAGTAAGTAACGACCCTGGCCAATGTGATGCTGTAGTAACTTTTACACCAACCGCGACCGATAGTTGTTCTGAAACAACGATTACTAGTGTTCCTGCTTCTGGTAGTGCGTTCCCAGTTGGAACCACAATTGTAACAGTTACCGCAACAGATGTAGCTGGCAATATCGATGTATGTACCTTCGATGTAACAGTTAATGATACGGAGGCGCCTGAACTAATTTGTCCAGAAGATCAAACACAATTCTTGGAAGATGGAGAGATCTTATGGGAAGTTCCAGATTTCTTTGCAAATGGAGAAGCTAGTGCAACTGATAATTGTACAGATTCTTCTATGCTTTTTATCACACAGGCTCCAGATCCTGGAACATTACTTCCTGAAGGGGTTCATATCATAACCATTGATGCAAAAGATGAGACTGGTAATTTTAGCACCTGTACTTTCGAACTTACTATTGAAGCAATTCTTGGAATTGATGAAAATGAACTTAATCTTGAAAACATTGTGCTGTACCCTAATCCAGCAAGTGATTATGTAATACTTAATAACCCACAAGCACTCGACTTAGATACCGTAGAAATTTACGATATTAAAGGAATGTTGATTCAAACTATGGATTTGAATACCATGGGAACAGAGGCAACAATCGATGTTTCCCGTTTAGCTAGCGCCATCTATATGGTTGTTATTAAAGGTGAAAATGGGTATGTTATAAAACATCTTATAAAAAGATAAATTACAAGAAAGTATAAAACTAAAAACCTCAACATTTTAAAATGTTGAGGTTTTTTTATGTACTCAAGGCGGCCCGGAATCATCGGGGAAATCCACATTAAGGGTTAGAAGCTATTTGTTTATTTGGCTATGAGTTCTTATTCTTTTTTTCATTAACTTTGAATATCATTACAAAAATAATTAATGTAATTCCCCTTGTTTTAACTCCCCATTTTAATTAGTATTTTATAGAGGATATAGATTATCCAAACTGGAAATTAATCCGTTAATTAAATACATATTAAGATGAAATTATTAGTGATTTTCTTTACTTTTTTTACAGTTTTACAGTTGAATGCTCAATCCAAGAATGATAGTATTAAATTGAAAAAAAGCAACTCAGTATTCAAAGATTATTATCCTATTAGTGTAAAGCCAACAATAGGTTATATCACAAGTATGAATGACTACGAAACAATACTATTTGATGCTAAGCCTATAGTTTATTATAGTTTTTATAATAATATGCAAAAGGTGATGCAAGATAGTATTGACAAACGCATTAGTATGGCTTATTACCTTAATTTTCAGCCTCATATTCGTATGTATACCGACAATTCAAAGCCTGTTAAAACACCATCTTATAAAATATTATTAGGAGGGCAATTGCTTTATAAAACGGATACTAATAATTTTTTTGCTTTAGCCATTGAGAGTGGACACTATTCAAATGGACAATCGGGGTGTGCTTTTGATTCTGACCTAAATGATGAGACAGATGAGTGCAATGATGTTTATGGGCTTATAACACAACAAACAGATTTGTCTGCTATTCTTAATAGAACCAGTGGGAATTTTTCAACTAACTTCACTAAATTATCTTTAAATTATAGATTTAATAACCTTAACGGCGATAGTAAGCCTGTTAAAATACACTCATTTACTACTTCTTGGGAATTGTACCATTCTAATATGTTAGGCCTTTTTGA
>NZ_MAAX01000204.1 GCF_002162835.1 Nonlabens dokdonensis | reverse complement strand
GGCAGTCCATGGTATCTCAAATGGGATTTCAAAACCAGCAGAAACGGCAAAACCTATCAACATACCCAGTAAGATTCCTAGAATACTACCGTACTGGCTTATTAAGAATGTCTCTATAAAAAACTGCCATGAAATGGTACTGCGTTTAGCACCTAGCGCTTTTCTCACGCCTATTTCTCGAGTACGCTCTGTGACAGATACCAGCATGATATTCATCAAGGCAATAGAAGAACCAAAGATGGTGACAAGACTTATGATAATGGCAGCCACGCTTAGTGCAGAACTTACAGAATTCAAATCTTCCATCAATTGATCACTTTGTATCACGCCAAAGTTATCTTCTTCAATAGGTTTAAGTCCTCTTATATTACGCATGAGTATAGTCGCATCACTTTTTGCACTTTCCATTAAGTTTTGCTCAAAAACCTTGACACTTAAGTCATAATTGATATTAGGCGATGTATAAATACCACGCGCTGCATCTATAGGTATAAGCACGCGCAAGTCTACGCTGTTACCAAAGGTGCTTCCTTTTTCTTCTAAAATACCGACTACCGTAAATTTATTACCTCGTATACTTAAAGTTTTCCCTAGCGGATTAAACCCTTCAAAAAGAGCATCTTGCATATCACTACCTATGATACAGACTTTAGAATTATTCTCTATATCTAGAGAAGAAAACATACGTCCTTGAGCGAGTTGTATTCCGGCATTCTCTGCATAATGTTCATTAACACCAGCAACGATTACTTTGGGTTTTGTTTTACGGTCGCCTGCTTTAACCTCTGCCATGCTGGTGGCTTGAAAAGAAACACCTACTTGAGTTAGAGGTGTGTTGTATTTATCTTCAAATTCTCTTACCTGTCGGTAACTTATAATAGGATTGATCTTTGTTCTACGTCCACCACCTTGTCGCTGGAAGCTACGCGCATAGCGTTGCATGTAAAAGGTATTTGTACCTATTCCAGAAAACCCATTGTTTAAAGTAGAAGAAAGCGCATTTACAGCACTTAATATTCCTACCAGCGCGGTAATACCTATGGCGATAATAATTATGGTAAGAATGGTGCGCAGCAATTGTCCTTTGATACTTTGTTGCGCGATACTGAAATTTTGACGTAATAATCCTAACATGAAAAGTAAGACTTGAAAAAAGCTAGAAAGTTACAAGTTATAGCAGTAATTTTTCCTTTTATTAAAATTTCATTAGGAAGAGACGTCCTTGAACTGTTTATATTTGCACTCTCAATACAAATTATGGCACAGAAACCGTCTATTCCTAAAGGTACAAGAGATTTTAGCCCGCTAGAAGTACAGCGCAGGCAATACATTATGAATACCATAAAGCGTCATTTTGAACTTTATGGTTTCATGCCTATTGAAACACCTAGTTTTGAAAACTCTGATACCTTAATGGGTAAATACGGTGAAGAAGGCGACCGATTGATTTTTAAAATTCTCAATAGTGGAGAATACCTTAAAAAAGCCGATGTTAATTTGCTAGAAACTGGTAAAGAAAATCAGCTTACTTCTCAAATTTCAGAAAAGGCATTGCGTTACGATCTTACTGTTCCTTTTGCGAGATACGTAGTCCAAAACCAAAACGATATTACTTTTCCGTTCAAGCGTTTTCAAATGCAAAACGTATGGCGAGCAGATCGTCCACAGAAAGGTCGTTTTAGAGAATTTACACAGTGCGATGCAGATGTGGTAGGAAGCGATTCGCTACTTCAAGAAGTAGAATTGATCCAGTTATACGACGCTGTTTTTACCGATTTAAAACTTAACGGTTGCACGATTAAAATTAACAACCGTAAGGTGCTCGCTGGTATTGCAGAGGTCATGGGCGCCGAAGATAGACTGATAGACTTTACCGTAGCTCTGGACAAACTTGATAAAATAGGAAAAGAAAAAGTACAAGAAGAAATGCGTTCTAAAGGCATTGATCAAGAAGCAATAGACGTACTCGATCCTGTGTTTAGTCTAACCGGTTCTTATGCAGATAAGATCGCAAGTATGAAAGAGTTGCTTAAAGATTCGACAATAGGATTGCAAGGGATAGAAGAACTTGAATTTATCAATTCTTTTATTGATAATTCAAGTCTTAAAAGTGCGGCTCTCGATCTAGACATTACACTGGCTAGAGGTTTGAACTATTACACCGGTTGCATTTTTGAGGTTGCTGCTCCAGATGGTGTAAAAATGGGAAGCATAGGTGGCGGCGGCCGCTATGATGATTTGACTGGTATTTTTGGATTGAAGAATGTGAGCGGTGTAGGAATCAGTTTTGGACTGGACCGTATTTATTTAGTGATCGAGCAATTAGAACTTTTTCCAGATTCAGTTAGAGCAGGAGTAGAGGTGTTGTTCATCAACTTTGGTGCGACAGAAGCGCGTTATTGTGCTGGATTGTTGTCTCGCTTTCGCGAAAGCGGAATCAAAACAGAGCTCTATCCAGATAGCGCAAAGATGAAAAAACAAATGTCTTATGCAGACCGTAATGAGATTCCTTATGTGATTCTAGCCGGTGAAGATGAGATCGCGAGCGGTAAACTCAACCTTAAGAACATGCGCACCGGCGAGCAATCACTGTTAACTGTGCAAGAGGTGATCGATAGATTAAGTTAAGGATATAAGGTTCATTTTGTGTAATTTGTCGTTTTAAAGGATGCACTAGTTAGTATCAAAAACGATTTTACCATGAAATTTACTCCAGTCTTTTTACTATTTGTAGCATTATTGCTGTCTGTATCTTGTGTCTCGCCTGCAATGGCGCAGGAAGATGTCTTTATCAAAGAATATCTAGAACGATTAGAAACCTCAAGAAATTACCTAGTTCTCGTGGCGCGTTCTATGCCAGAGGAAAATTACAGTTTTAAAGCAACCCCAGAATCTATGAGCTTTGAAGAACACCTCATGCATATTGCGTGGGCGATGGACTGGCACAGCCAGTCGTTAATGGATGGTCGCAAAGCAAGAGACTGGAATACCGACATGGAATTGCAAGTAGATCAAAAGTCCAAAGAAGAAATGATTGCCAAAATCAACGAGACTTTTGATACAACGATTGCTTTTATTTCTAGTTTTGAGGTAGATAGGCTAGAAGAGCGTTTGGATTATTTTGGCGCAAATAGAACCAAAAGACAAATTTTACTCTTACTATCAGATCATATCACGCACCATAGAGCTCAAATGCTAGTTTATCTGCGATTAAAGGGTGTGAAACCGCCTAGATATGTATTGTATCAATAAGCAAGTGATAAACGCAACAGAAGCAAGCGTTTATCCAGGTAATTTATAAGGGATAAAGAGTATATTTGAGTGGATATAGCAAGTTGTACCTCATTATAAACCAAGATTATGTTAATAGATGACATATTAAAAAAGTTAGAAATAAATAACTCAAGAAGTTATTACACATTTGAAACTTTTATTCTGAACCTTCTTAAAGTTCATCTACAGAAAAATAATAAACCGTTTGATTCAAGTCCAAGAAGAATGGGTTTTGATGCATTCGCACCAGAAGGACTTGAGGATATTAAAGGACCTACACAAATTGAAATTAAATTTAATGTTGATAGATATCCGCTAAATAGGTTTATTGACAACATTCTCAACAGAAACATTTTAGCTCATATTGAGGAATTCAAAAATCTTTTAATTATAACCCCAACACCTATTTCGAATCGAACTAGACATCGATTGGAAATCATAACTGAAAAAGAAAAACCACCATTTGACATTTTAATTTGGGGTCCAGAAGAAGTCAATAAAATAGTTTCAAAAAACAGAAAAGAAGCTAATGATATTGCAAATAATTTATTTTCATTACGAATTGAGTCTGCTGTAACTAGGCAGGCTGTTGACTGGAAAAAAGAAAGAGAAAGTAGACTTGAGATACTAAAAAACTTTTATCAAAGAGGACAGTTTTCCTTTTTCCTAGGAGCAGGAGTTTCTAGTAGTGCAGGAATGCCAGATTGGAATACATTGTTAAACTCATTATTCGTGACCTATTTAACAAATGAATTTGATAATGAACTTAAAATTGGTGATGCAGACATTAATCAAATAGTAAATAGGTTGAATGAAATTGATGAGCCATCAGCCTTAATGGCCGCAAGATATTTGAGAAAAGGACTTGACAAAAGTGATACAGAGTCAAAGGAGTTTATCAAAGCCATTACTAAAAATCTGTACAAATTAAGAAACACAAAAAAACCAATTGATTCAAAGTTAATTAAGGCTATAGTAGAACTTTGTATACCAAAAAGAACAGGTGCAAAAGTAAAGTCTGTTGTTACATATAACTTTGACGATTTAATTGAAAGACAGCTTATTAAACAATCTATTCAGTTTCATAGTATCTACTCTGATGATGATTTTAATGACCCTGATGAACTACCTGTTTATCACGTACACGGTTTTTTACCTGAAAATGAAAATGATTACGAAGGTTTAGATAAAAGCACTTTGGTTTTTTCAGAAGAAGGCTATCACTTAATATATTCTGATGCATATCATTGGTCGAATCTAGTACAACTTTCAAATTTAAGAGATAATCATTGTCTAATGGTAGGGCTATCAATGACCGACCCAAATTTGAGAAGGTTATTAGATATTTCGTCCAGAAACACAGACAAAACAAAACACTTTGCCTTTATGAAAAGAATTACAAAAGAAGAATTCACTGAAGACAAGGGAAAAAAAGTTATCGATAATATAGACGGAGCTCAAAAATTTCTTGATAGGCATCATAATCTAAACGAGGAAATAATGAGAGAATTAGGAGTGTCAATCATCTGGTACTCTGACTATGACGAAATTCCGGTTCTAATTAAACAAATACTAAAATAACGAGGTACAACAATGGCTATAAGTAATTGCTTGGTCTCCCCTACTCCTGAAAATCCTTTCGGATTTTCAGGTTGGTGAGTACTTGCTAAGTTTCGTGACAACCCACGCAACTACTCATAGCCGAGACCGTTGCCATTCATTGGCGGAACGTACTCAAAACTAAATTTAAACTAATGAAAAAAAACAATTTACCCTTAATTTTAATTATTGTAAGCTTTAT
>NZ_MAAX01000079.1 GCF_002162835.1 Nonlabens dokdonensis | reverse complement strand
AATGGTTCTTAGAAAAGGCTACAGAAATGGGTATTCAAAAGATCACGCCTTTACTTTGTGATCATAGCGAGCGTAAAAAAATTAATGCGGCTCGATTTGAGAAGATAGTCGTAAGTGCTATGCAACAAAGTAATCAATTTCATCTACCAGTAATTACAAGTTTGACTTCTTTTCAAGAATTTATAAATGAGAAAAAAAATGGTGTAAAATGCATTGCACACTGTGAGGAATCACAGAAAAGCTATATTGCCGAGAATATAGATGATGGTCAAGATTTCACCATGATCATAGGACCTGAAGGCGATTTTTCAACTAGAGAAATAGAAATGGCTATTTCCAAAGGATTCTTACCAACAAGTTTAGGGAATAAAAGACTGCGCACAGAAACAGCAGGAGTTTATACCGCTGCAATTTTTAATAGTAAAATAGAAGTCAAGAATACTTAGCATCAAACATGGGTGTTTAATTGTATTAACCTAAAATTTTAAAAACCTCTATTACCTACCTACTTGTTTAGTATTATTAGAAGAACTACTTGAATTTATGTTCTTCTTTACTACTGTAGTGTTCTTTACAGAATCAGAGTTAGAAGATTGTACACTATTTTCATGATGTTGAAATGCTAGTATACTGAAAGCAAATAACAGGCTTAAAATAGACATCGCTGCCTTTTGGGATGTTGTAATTTTCATAATAGGGGGATTATGATGAAGTCAAATATAATTATATAACGTTAGGAAAACGATAAAATTGCAATTATTTAACCCAAAATCTATTAACACTAGTTGAAAATGATATATTACTTCGTAATTTGCTGACTTATGAGAAAGATGATTTTGATAATTTTTTTACTTATCGCGACTTATAGCGGTGCTCAGCAACTCGCTGTGCTTAAGTATAATGGAGGTGGAGATTGGTACTCAAACCCAACTGCAGTACCTAATCTAATAACTTACTGTAATGATAATCTTGGGACAAATTTAAAAAAAGAAGTCGCCACCGTAGAAGCAAGCAGTGTAGATATTTTTCAATACCCATTTATTCACATGACAGGTCATGGTAATGTAGTCTTTAGTGTTACCGATATTGAAAATTTAAGAAATTACTTATTAAGTGGTGGTTTTTTACATATAGACGATAATTATGGTATGGAACCATATCTTAATAAAGAACTCATCAAGTTATTTCCGCAAAAGGAATTAATAGAATTACCAGCTACTCATCCTATTTTCAACATATTTGCCCAGTTTCCTAAAGGTTTGCCTAAAATTCATGAGCATGAAGGGAATAGACCTCAAGCAAAAGGTTTGTTTCATGAGGGAAGATTAGTTTTACTTTTCACCTATGAGAGTGATTTAGGAGATGGATGGGAAAGTCCTGAAGTTCACAATGATCCACCAGAAGTGCGCAAGAAGGCATTAGACATGGGAGCAAATATTATCAAGTATGTTTTTTCAAATTAATTGTATAGATGAGTAAAGCCATTCATTCTAAGTCCATAACTTATGGAATCCTAAGAGCTTTAGGGATTATTTTAGGAATCTTCATTCTTATCTGGTTTTTGTGGGAGATTCAATCTGTACTAGCTTACATAGGTATTGCGGCAGTAGTCTCCTTAATAGGTAGACCAGTGGTGTTATTGCTAAGAGATAAACTGCGATTTAATAATACGCTTGCAGTTATAATAACCTTAGTATTTCTGTTTCTTATAATCATCGGAGCTTTTTTAATGATTATTCCTGTCATTACAGAACAGAGTGAAAACTTTGACCAGATTCAATGGGAAGAAGTACAAGCCAATGTCGAGATTCTCAACGATCAAATTAGCGATTACTTTGGTATCGAGCGTATTAATATTTTAGAACGTTTACAGAAAACGCCCTACTATCAAGATTTCAATATGGATTTGATTCCACAGTTTGTTAATGGTTTTTTTGGTACGCTAGGAAGTTTTGCTATAGGTCTTTTTTCTATACTTTTTATAGCTTTTTTCTTGCTCAAAGACAGTCGACTTTTACTTGAAGGAGTATTGGTTTTTTCTAAAAAGGGTAGTGAAGGGCAGTTTTTAAGAGCTTTTACAAAAATTAAACAACTTCTATCGAGATACTTTATAGGGCTAGTCTTTCAAGTTCTCATATTGTTTGTATTGTATAGTATTATCTTGTTAATAGTAGGAATAGAAAACGCTTTGATCATTGCCTTCTTTTGTGCTTTACTAAATCTTGTTCCTTATTTAGGTCCGGCAATAGGTTATTTATTGATGTCTGCCTTTGTAATTAGTGATAATTTAGGTTCTGATTTCTCTGCAGTGATTTTACCTCAATTAATTATAGTTTTCATAGGTTATGGAATCGTACAGACTATAGATAATTTCTTGAATCAACCGTTGATTTTTGGTAAAAGTGTAAAATCGCATCCTCTTGAGATATTTATTGTCATTCTTATTGCCGGAATTGTGTTCGGGATTCTAGGTTTAGTACTTGCCGTACCTACCTATACTGCGATAAAAGTGATATCAAAAGAATTTTTGAGCGAGTATAAAATAGTAAAGAAACTGACGCACAATCTATAAATGAATCAGGCTTTAATTACAGAAGAGGTAGACCGTTATCTCAGATCGCATTTACATGAAAATGCAGCCTCTTTCATGTTAAAAAAGCATCCGTTTGATCAGATTTCTAATAAAGAGCTCACTCAACAATTAGTAGGCTTGCAAAAAGCTAAAAATAAATTTCCATCACTTTTTAGAAATCTTCATATCATTTATCCTCCTAAAGTAAATCTGGAGCAAACGAGTTCCGAAGTTACAGCTCAATATAAAGCGCAGCTGTTTCCTTGCGACAGTATGATTGATCTTACAGGTGGTTTTGGTATAGATGTTTCCGCTTTCGCGAAAGCGTGCTCAGCAACAACACATATAGAACTTAACAGCTCTTTACAACAATATGCGCTGCAGTTGTTTAAAGCACAAGACCTAACTACGAAATCATATTCCTGTGACGGTATTGAGTTTTTAAAAAAGTCACTGGAACTCTTTGATCTCATTTTTATAGACCCTAGTAGAAAGACGGCAGCTCATTCTAAGGCTATTTTATTAGAAGATTATGAACCTAACGTGGTAAAACACCTAGATCTTCTATTAGAAAAAGGAAAATTTGTGATGATTAAAACATCGCCTATGCTCGATCTAACAGCTGGTTTTAAGGAGCTTAAGTTTGTTAATGCTGTTCATGTGGTAGCTGTCAAGAATGAGGTAAAAGAGTTATTATGGATCCTGAGTCAAGAGCATGTTGCACAGCCAGAAATATGTTGTGTGAATTTAAAAACAGATCAGCCTGAATTTAAAACACAATGGAATAGGGAAGGAGTATTGAGTTATTCAAAACCTAGAAAGTACCTTTATGAACCTAATGCAGCGATCATGAAATCGCAACAATTTGCAGCCTTAGTAAAAGAGTATCAATTGTATAAACTAGATCATGATGCACATTTATTTACATCTGATAGTTTGATAGATTTTCCAGGCAGAGTATTTAAAATAGAAAATACGATAGAAAACAAACCAAAATTAATTAAAAGGCTTTATGCCAATTCCTCTAAAGGAATAGTGACTCGCAATAATATTCAGTCTGTCGCGCAATTGCGCAAGAAATATCAATTCAAAGAACATGAGACAGACTATTTGTTTTTTACAAGTTCTGAGGAATTGGGTGCAATTGTTATTGAGGCTAGCAAATTGTAGTTATTCGTTTTTGAAAATATTTTGAAATGAATATTGATAACCTCTTTTTAATTATCTAATCAAGGTCTCCAAGACTACAAGCTCAAAAACGCGTCACTGACGTACTTTTCCCTTATTTTTGCCAGCTTTAAAATATTTTCATGATTACAGTAGATCAACTTGCGGTAGAATTTAGTGGTACAACCTTATTTAGTGATGTTTCTTTTGTTATCAATCCTACAGATAAGATTGCCTTAATGGGTAAAAATGGCGCAGGGAAGTCAACTATGATGAAGATTATAGCTGGCGAGCAAACTCCTACTAGAGGAAATGTGCGAGCTCCTAAAGATGTGGTCATAGCCTATTTGCCACAACATTTACTTACTGAAGATGACTGTACTGTTTTTGATGAAGCTGCCAAGGCATTCAAGCAGGTGTTCTCTATGAAGGAGGAAATGGACCGTCTCAATAATGAATTAACTACCAGAACCGATTATGAAAGCGATGAATACATGGCGATCATTGAAAAAGTGACTGAGTTAGGTGAAAAGTTCTATGCTCTAGAAGACGTCAATTATGATGCAGAGGTAGAAAAGGCTCTTAAAGGCTTAGGTTTTAAACAAGAAGATTTTACGAGACAAACCAGCGAATTCAGCGGTGGATGGCGCATGCGCATTGAACTTGCTAAAATTTTGCTTCAAAAACCTGATTTAATATTACTCGATGAGCCTACAAATCATATCGATATAGAATCTGTTATTTGGTTAGAAGATTTTTTAGTTAATAAAGCAAATGCAGTCATGGTGATCTCACACGATAGAGCATTTATTGATAACATTACAAACCGAACCGTTGAGGTAACTATGGGACGTATTTATGATTATAAAGCAAATTATTCCCATTATCTAGAATTAAGAAAAGACCGTAGAGCACATCAGATTAAAGCCTATCAAGAACAACAAAAATTCATTGCTGATAATATGGCGTTCATTGAAAGGTTTAAAGGGACTTATTCAAAGACTAATCAAGTTTCTTCACGGGAAAGAATGCTGGAAAAATTGCAGATTATTGAGATTGATGAAGTAGATACAAGTGCTTTAAAATTACGTTTCCCACCATCGCCTAGATCTGGCGATTATCCTGTTACAGTTCAAGATGTTTCTAAATCTTATGACGATCATGTAGTGTTTAAAGGTGCTAATATGTCTATTTCTAGAGGCGAGAAAGTTTCTTTTGTAGGTCGTAACGGTGAAGGAAAATCCACCATGATTAAAGCCATTCTTGGAGAAATAGAGGTAGAAGGAACTTGCCAGTTAGGACACAATGTAAAAGTAGGATACTTTGCACAAAATCAAGCTGCGTTACTAAATAAGGATTTGACTATTTTTCAAACCGTAGATGAGGTTGCTGAAGGTGAGATCCGCACCCAAATTAAAAACATTCTAGGTCGCTTCATGTTTAGCGGTGATGATCTAGATAAAAAAGTAAGCGTGCTGTCTGGTGGAGAAAAAACAAGACTAGCG
>NZ_MAAX01000018.1 GCF_002162835.1 Nonlabens dokdonensis | reverse complement strand
TCAATTTGATCTATAATGGCCGCTACTAATTCGCCTACATATATTAATTTTAAATTGCCATCGATTTCAATTTTGGGTGTCTCGTTATGTGTTACTTGATGGGCAAATGTAGCCACTACAGAATTATAATAAGGATCACCGAATGGTCCATAAACATTAGGAATTATCATTCCTGTAAAAGTAGATTGTCTCGCTTTCGCGAAAGCGGAAAACATCTCACGACCTTCTTTTTTAGATTTGCCGTAAAGGTTATCTCTTTCTTCTTGAGATGAGGAAGAGAATATTACATGAGGAGCACTCTCTGTGCGCTCAAATGAGTCAATAAGCTTTTTAACTAAAGAAGTGTTTGTGTTATAAATTACATCAGGATCATTATGTCTATTTAATGCCGCTAGATGCACTACAACATCACACTTTTTTACAAAATCGTCTAATTGTGCTTCATTTTCAAAGTGTGCCCTTTCAAATGGGATCACGTTATATTTTTTAGGTTCTAAAAGTAATGTGTTTTTCAAATGAGATCCTACAAAACCTTTATTACCTGTAATTCCTATGTTGATCATATATTGTTAATTATGACTTAGAGAAATAATCTAACTCTAGTCTGTATTCATCATCTATTTCTTTGAGAAAGTAGTCTGCAAAAACCATCAAAGAGCCTTTTATGCTTACTTGCTCAATTCGAGTTACATGTCCTTCAGGTACATAAAGTACGTCTGCATTATTCTCTAACGTAAAAGAAGAAGGATTTTGATCTCTATTTATTAATGGCCAATCTCTTATTGCAGCAACATTTATCTTAAAAACACCATCTACCGCCATAAACCATCTTTTTTCTATCAGATGACCTTGCCATCCTCTTACATTATTGATTTGACTATTAGAAATACTATAAACTCTCTTTACTCGAGTGAGGTCAAAATCATTATTAAATTTTAATACACCGCGAGAATCAGAATGGGAATTTCCTTTTATTATAAATGGTTCTTTTAAATACACTAGTGTGGATATTGTGTCACATCTTCACCATAAACTTCCTTACGTATTAAAGGTAACTTTGATAAAAGCATTTTCATACCTTCTACGTCTTGCTGCTCTGTGTTGTGACTGTTGTAATCCTCTACTTCAGATATAGCGCTTTCTCCTTCAGAGAAAAATTGCGCGTAGTTAAGATCACGATTATCAGCTGGGATCCTATAAAAATCTCCCATATCTTCTGCTTTTATCATTTCTTCTCTAGTACACAACGTTTCATACAACTTTTCACCATGTCTAGTTCCTATAATCTTAATCTCATTATCAGACCCAACCATCTCCTTTAAAGCTTGAGCAAGGTCTCCTATGGTACCTGCAGGTGCTTTGTTTACAAATAAGTCTCCTGCATTACCATTTTCAAAAGCAAACAATACCAATTCGACAGCCTCCTCTAATGACATCAGAAAACGAGTCATTTTAGGGTCGGTAATAGTAATGGGATCTCCGTTTTGAATTTGCTTTAAAAATAAAGGGATTACAGAACCTCTTGATGCCATGACATTACCATATCTTGTTAGACATACCGTAGTATCCTTGTTATTACGAGAAGCAGCGACAGCAACTTTTTCCATAAGCGCTTTTGAAATACCCATTGCGTTTATAGGGTATGCAGCTTTATCTGTACTTAAACAAATTACCTTTTTAACCTTATTGAATGCAGCAGCATCGATTACGTTTTGAGTACCCAGCACATTAGTACGTGTCGCCTCGAGAGGGAAAAATTCGCATGATGGCACTTGCTTTAATGCAGCAGCATGAAAAATGTAATCAACACCTCTACAAGCTCTTTCTACACTATCATAATTACGAACGTCACCTATATAAAATTTTAATTTATCATTATTGAGACTGTTACGCATATCGTCTTGCTTCTTCTCATCCCTTGAAAAGATTCTGATTTCACCAAAATGATCAGTATTTAAGAATCTTTGTAGAACGGCATTCCCAAAGGAACCTGTTCCTCCGGTGATTAAGAGTTTTTTATTTTTGATTTTCATAATTATTGGCATAAGTCGTTAAAACCAAACCCTAGTTTGTCTAGGTCCATTTTCAACATTTGATTGTGCATTTCAATTTCCTTTTCGGTAAACCTATCTTTAATAAATTTAGCGGGATTACCTCCATATATTTTATAAGGTGGGACGTCTTTAGTTACAGTGGAATTAGCAGCTATAATTGCACCATCACCTATTTCTATTCCAGTTAAAACTATGGTACCATATCCTATCCACACATCCCTACCAATTTTGGTAGTTTCTAAATTCCCTCTACCGGAAAAAATACTAGGTTTACCTGAAATATCATATTTGTGATCTCCTCCTATAATTTTCACTTTAGGTGCTAACATTGTATATTTTCCAATTGTCACTTTGTCATAGATTAAACAATCGTCAGCAATAAAAACATATTCTTCAGCTACTAATGATTTTGAAATAATTGATTTACCAGCGAAATAAGTTGTCGAGTGAATATACTTATAGCCACGAAGCTTCCTAATTAGAAGCATCCTAGTTTTTCGATATATTTTTCTAATTACTGTTCTCATCAATAATTTGTTTTATAATTTTAAATTGATATTCAGGATTATACTTAGATTCAATAGATTTTCTACAGTCTTTCCTAACAACATCTCTATCTGTATGATTTTCCAACCATTGTACAACTTTCAAAACTAAATTTTGGATATTATTTTCCTCGAAAAAGTCACCGCTCTTACCTGAAATTATAGATTCAAATTCGGGCATTTGATTTTGAAAATTTCCATGTGTGATAATAGGAGTACCATAAACCAACGAGTGCATAGCTGTTAAACCTACATTACCAGGCGAAACACATAAATCAGAATCAAATAGTAACTGGCCGATCTTTTCTTCATCATATAAGTGACCAAAAAACCAGACTTGTTCATTAATATCCAACTCAACAGCTAGCTCTTCCAATTCAGCCCGTGATTCTCCTTCTCCTACTAGGACCAAATTATATTCTTGATCTTGATCTTTCATAATAGAAATAGCTTGAAGAATCATGCTAATTTTTTTTCTATGTTGCAATCTACCAATATATATTAAAGTTTTATTTGAATTTTTAAAATGATCTTTTAATAAAGTGGAGCTTTTTAGATCAGAAAAAATACGAGACTGCTTTACAAAATCTAAAGAATTGTATATAACTTCCAATTTATGATCATTTATACCATCCTTTATCATTAAGTTTCTAGCATACTCTCCATAAAGTAAGTTGGAAGTCCCCAGTGAAAAAAATAGCCGTTTGATTCTTTTTTTAAAATAACCTTCATTTCCATAATAGCCGTGACTCCACAAATAGGTTTTTTTACCAGCAATTTTATTTAGGATTAACAATGCCCATGTACTCAAACAAAAGTATTCACCTAAAACAATAAAATGAGTATATGAACGGAGTTTCGGTGATAATGATCCTTTCAACCAATAAAAAGGTTTTATAAGATAAATAGGTTCTAATTCTCTTTCAAAGTTTGAAAGCAAATTATAATTAAACCCTTTAATATCACTACTATTCTTTCCAAAATAAAAATGTACACCCAGCCGATCATTCAGTAATTGAAAAATAGGTAAACGATAGTGTTGAGCATAATTATATATGCAACAAATTTTATTATTTGATCTCATACTTCTGTTTTACATTATAATTCATCAGACCTAAAGAAACAAAAACAAGAATAGCGCTCCATAATGCCCCACTAAACATATGTTGACAAAAACTATTAATAAATAAAACGAAAATCATATGTTTATTTACACTTTGAATTTTGGAAAAATTAATCAAAGTGATGCTAATCGAAATGAGAAAAATAAATAGTCCTAAAAAACCAGTTGCCATTAATATTTCCAAAAAAAGGTTATGTGGATAAATACCTGAAACTTCTATATCTCCACCAAAAAATGGGGAGTTTAAGAATTCAATCCATGCATCATTCCATAAGGAATCCCTTCCACTATTATCTCCTTTATCAATTGAACTTTGTGTCCTTTCTAATAAATTACTGCCCGATAAGTTAAATAAGTAAACAAGTACTGGGGCTAGAAAAACCCCTGAAATCAAATATTTAACCTTACTGATTCCTTTTCGAGTAATTAATAAATATAAAAGTGATAATGCAAGTGCTAATAATGCTCCTCTCGTTGATCCAATGAAAAATATAAAAAGACTGAGTATTAAATTGATTAAAATATAAACTTTAAAATTTATATTCTTCCACTTCAAATCAGATATATAACAGAATATTAACGATAAGTTCAGGGCTGCTCCGTAAGCCAGAGATAAAGGACTCACAGTTGATAAATTATCAACTGTTGAATTTGTTAAACGGCCAACTCCAGAAAATATAAATTCACGATAAAGAAAGATAGTAGCTACACACATTAAAATTCCTGAAAACATTACAATATGGAAAAAATGTTTCCTGATATTAATATGCTTGAGTCCCCCAAAAAATAAATAAGGAAACAAACAAAATGCTAGATAGTAAAATACATATTCATACCACGCTTTGCTCAAGTTTGCATTAAACGCTTCAGATATAAATATTTTTAATATATATAAGAATGTGAATCCTATTATTATTAATTCACTTAAGTTCAACTTCGAATTATTAAGTCGTATTCCAAATAGCAAAGAAATGACTAATAATAGTCTTAACGGAATGGAGTAAAATCGGCTCATTTCCCCACCAAAAAAAGCTAGGATAGCAATTAGCCCCACATAATATCCCGAGAACAAGAAAAATGCATTCAATTGAACAATATAATTTGACAATTTAGTTTCCAATTCTGAATATTAAAATTGTTTTAAATAATCTATCCATCTTTTACCCCAAATGTCATATGAAAAACTTCCTATCACTGTTTCATACGCATTAGTAGATAAAACATCTAGTAAACTTCTATTTTCTAGTAAATACTCAATACTCTGTACAAAATCTTTAGCATTTGGCTTACACAGAATACCGTTAAATCCATTCAAAATGATGTTTGTCATTCCACCAACGTCAGATGCGATTGGAACCGTCCCACAAGCCATTGCTTCTAACAATGAAAAAGATGTACCTTCACTTCCATATGTTGGAATTAATGAGATATGATGAGATAAATTGTATACTTCAGACTCCCCAATTCCAAAACTTGTAATAGTCACCTGATTAAACTTACCAAATTTTTTAATTAAAGACTTTTTATACGGGCCATCCCCACAGAAAGTAAATTCTACATCATCGTGAGAATTTAATATGGTTTCCACAACTTCAAACATGATTTCCATACCTCTTTCAAAAGAAAATCTTCTAGCAAATAAAATTTTTATTTTTTCTTTATCGACTTTATTAATATTTAATTCTGTTGAAGGAATAGAGTAATTTGGAATAACTTGAATTCTATCGCTCAAGTTTCTCGGTAGCTGAGTCCTTACCCAATTTTGATAATTATAATCAACACAAACTATTTTTTGTGGAATCTGAAAACTTTTACGTGCTTTGAGGCATTGTAATTGTTTATATACTTTACCAAAAAAGTTTTTTCTCCAAAGTCCACGTAGATTATTGTAATAAATTAAATCAAAAGTTATCCCATGTTGAATAGCGATAACATTTTCAAATTTTACAGGAATGGCCAATGTATCAGAACCCCAAATAATAATATCATCTTCTTCAAAACCTTGAGAAAATTTATCAAAAATAAATTTCATCGCTTTTTTAACATTGTTGGAATTTCTATACTCTAAAGAGTGAATTGAAATATTTTCTATAACCGTTTCAAAAGTTGTATTACCATACTGATATATATTACAATTATAACCTGCCTTAGAAGTAACCGAATGAAGAGATTTAATATAATTCTGTATGCCTCCAATTAAAATTTCATCGCCTATTTCGTTACAAAAAGCGATATAAAATATCCTGATATTTCTCATTTATTTGCTATTTGTTTATATAATGCCTCAAATTGAAAATGAGCATTCTTTTTGTTTTCCAAGGTTTGATGATGAACATTCTCGACGTAGGTTGAATAATTTTCATCAATTTCCTTAACAAGTTTTAAAACATTTCTTTTCTCAAAAGGCATATTCCAGCAATGACTACCTTCGGAATATAACGAAGAAATCATTTCCAATTTCGGCTCAATTCCAATTGTAATAAAAGGTTTACCTATTAACGAAGTAAAAACAGCTCCGTGAAACCTGGCGGTAATTACCAGATCAAATTTATAATGACTTTCAATGAATTTGTCAATAGTGTTGTTATTTGGATCCCATTGTAGAATGTTTTCCCTCTGATCTTTGAAATATTTTAACCATGTCAAGTCTGAATACATATCATACGATACATATGTGATATTATACCCTAGAGTTCTCAAATCTTTAACCGCATCCATAATTGAGTTATAATATTCTTTACCTTCAATGTTATGGTTCCAGTCTCTCACAATTATCGCAATATTTTTAACACTTGAATTATGTTCCTTTTGCACGCCGACATCCAATCCATAACAAATATCAGGAGACTTAATAAAATGTTCTATTCCCCAGCTTTTACATTTACCTTCTGCAAATTCATCCCGTACGCTAATAAATTCAGCACTTTTAAACAATCTTTTTGTTTTATTTTCGATGGTAGTATCATTTGCAGAAAAAGGACCTAAACCTACACCCAACAAGTGATGATGATTAACATTGGTTGTAATTTCAAATTTATTTTCTAAAAACTTATTAGAAACAAAGAGGTTACGAGCTTTAAAAAAGGCATTTTTCAAAGTTCTTTTTGGATGATTTAAAAACTTTTCAATTTTACTTTCTTTAATTGGATCAAAAGAATAAAATTGTGTTCCACCCCCATAAATTAAATGATTAATTTTTAAATCTTTAGGTAAATAATTATAATTAAGAACATTTACATCAATCAATAACTTATGTAAATATGCCTCATTTCGGCATAATAGAACCACTTTTTTTGGGTCAATACCTTTATCCTTTGTTAAATAATTAAAGAGAGAATGTATGAGAGCGTCATCTCCAAAATTATAAAGTCCGTAGCCTCCTCTTATTGCTATATCAATATTTTTTACCATGTGTAGTTGTATAATTTAAAAACCATTTATATAAGATGTAAGCGATCAGAACCACACTTAACAATAAAATAATTATTCTAGGAAATACAGAAGATAGATTAATGAAGCTGAATAAAATGGAACTTAATATCATTAAAATAAATAAATTAAATTTATTAAAAATTAATTTGGGATCTACGAGTCTTTTTCTAATATAAAACGGAACAAATAAGAGAAAATTTAACAGATAAGCAGAAAAATAGGATAGTGCTCTTCCTATAGCTCCATAGTCTACAAGAATATAACTTAAAAGTAATACCAGAATACCCCAAAATAAATTACTAAAGACACTGTACCACATCAAATTTCCGGCAGCAAAATTTCTACCTATTCCAACCTTTAAAGAATTAACTATAGTAAAACTGCCGATTAAAATTGTTGTCAAATACATGTCGTCATTACTATACTTATTTCCAAATAGTTGAGCAAAAATATCAGGTAATATTAAAATAGGAATGACCAAAAACAAACCTATTGCGAAAGGATGGACGATATTAATAAAATCAAAAACTTTATTTGATTTACCAAAATTACGCATGGCTAAAGGATAAAACACTTGACCTACTATCCCAATTAAAAGAGTAACTATTTGAGAAAAGTAAAAGCTAGCATTATAAATACCGAGATGATAGTATCCATTTAAATTATATTTTGTCAAAATTACATTAGTTGATAATATTATAGGACTAATCATCAAACTACTAACAAAAGCCGGCAGACTGAAATTGTATAATATAGATTTATGCTGAAAAAGACCAGTAAAAACAATTTTAATTTCTGCTTTCTTCAACTCCTGATGGAGTAATATCTGTGAACATATCCAAGTTGAAAGATTGGTTATTGCAATAGCAACTACAACTCCCAAAATTCCAAAATATTTAGTTCCGAAAAACATTAACGGTAGGACACATATGCCATTTACAATATTGACAATTGATATCTTTTTAAAACTTTCTAACCCAGCCAATGCCCCTACCTGAAGACCGTTTAAAGAAGCAAAAAATATAGCAGCTATACAAACTAATAATTCAAAATAAAGGCCATTTCTGCCGATTACAAAAGACTCTAATTGATTTATAAATACGATTGATAAAATTAACACTAACAAACTAATTGACCATACGAATAAACTAGTAAGGGATAATATTTCACTAGCTTTAACTTTGTCTGTTTTACTGTATTTAGCTAAATATTTAGTAGCAGTTACACCAAAACTAGCCAAACTGAAAAGTGTAAAGGTATTGATAAAAGATTGAAGTAATCCAATCAATCCATAATCGTCAACAGAAACCATTCGAGCGACTAAGAACATACCTAAAAAAACAAATCCCTTAGAAATAAATGTCCCTAAAAAAGACCAAATTACACTTTTGATAATTTTGTTTTTAAAGAGAGTTCTAATAAAATATTCTCCTTTTTGAAGGGAATTGATCATTTACTGGATTGATTTAATAAAATCCACAATTCGATCACATGCATTACCATCTCCGTAAGGATTATGGAGTTTGCTCATTTTAGCAAAGCGCTCTGAATTATCAAGCAAATCTAAAGTTTCTGACACAATTAATTCTTTATCTGTACCAACTAAGATTACCGTACCTGCTTCTACGGCTTCTGGTCGTTCTGTGGTATTTCTCATGACTAAAACTGGTTTACCCAAACTAGGTGCCTCTTCTTGAACTCCTCCACTATCAGTAATAATGAGCTTCGCTTTATCCATTAACCAAATAAAGTCTTGATATGCTAAAGGGTCTATCAGCATTATATTTTTAACATCCGCAAGAATTCTTTTAACAGGCTCTTGTACTTTAGGATTTAAATGAACTGGATAGATGATTACACAATCGGGCCTTAGAGTCGCTATTTCCTTTAGAGCTTGACAAATCTGAACAAAACCTTCACCATGATTTTCTCTACGATGTCCCGTTACCAATAACACCTCTTTATTATTAATTTTCGAATCTAGCGTTTTAACAAGATCGCTTGGATTAATATTTACCTTTTCAACACTTTTTATTAAAGCATCAATTACGGTATTTCCGGTGACTAATATTTTTTCAATGTCTATATTTTCATTGAGCAAATTATTTTTTGATGTTATAGTTGGGGCAAAATGTAAATCTGCTATCCTTCCTGTTACTTGTCGATTGATTTCTTCTGGAAAAGGAGACCATTTATTGTTAGTTCGTAACCCTGCCTCTATATGACAAACTTTAGACTGATTATAAAAGGCTGCAATACTAGCCGCCATAGTTGTTGTAGTGTCTCCATGGACAAAAACATAATCAGGATTAAAAGTTTCTAACACTGGCTTCATACCAGCAATAATATCTGTTGTCAATGAATTAAGATTTTGACCAGCTTTCATTATATTTAAGTCATAATCTGGTTGAATTTCAAAAAAATCAAGAACCTGATCTAACATTTCTCTATGCTGAGCTGTTACACATACAGCGGTCTCAAATGAAACTAATTCATCCTTAAAAGCCTTTACTAAAGGCGCCATTTTAATAGCCTCTGGTCGTGTTCCAAAAACTATTAAAATCTTTCTCTTTCTTGACATTCCCCTAAAATTATTCATTGCTTCACATTAAAAATTTAAATATAAGCTATTTAACAAACAAAAAATTGAAAACCATTCTATTAAGCAATAAAGAATCACCCCTTACCGATACCATAAAAATCAAATCCTAAATCCTTCAGTTTATTTTCATCTAATATGCGACGACCATCAAACAAAAAAGCAGGTTTAAGCATTTTATCATTTATCGTTTCCCAATCGTAATCAATAAACTCATCCCATTCAGTTAATATTGCTGTTGCATGAGCATTATTTACTGCCTCCATTGGGTCATTTACTACTTTTAACAAATTTCTATTTTCCTGACTTGATCTGGTACCTAAATAATCGAGGTCACTATATATTTGATCAACCGTAACTTTAGGATCATATATGACTACTTCTGCTTGCTCATTTAACAAATAATCTGCAACGTAAATTGCTGCCGACTCTCTGGTATCGTTAGTATCTTTTTTAAATGCCCAACCTAAAATAGCTATTTTTTTGCCTGACACTGTATTGAATAAGGTTTTTACAATTTTTTTCGCAAACCTTCTTTTCTGATGATCATTCATTATAATTACCTGTTCCCAATAATCAGCGACTTCTTTTAGTCCATAACTTTGTGCTATGTAAACTAAATTTAGAATATCTTTTTGAAAACAAGAACCACCAAAGCCAACAGATGCCTTTAAAAATTTAGAACCTATTCTAGAATCAGATCCTATTGCTCTAGCTACTTCGCCTATGTCTGCCTCAGTTACCTCACATAGTTCTGATAAGGCATTAATACTACTTACACGCTGAGCCAAAAATGCATTTGCCGTAAGTTTAGATAATTCTGAAGACCAAACATTGGTAGTCAAAATCTGATCCTTAGGAACCCAATTAGAATAAACATCAACTAAGGCTTGTTGTGCTGCTCGTCCTCTTTCTGTATCTTCTCCACCTATCAACACTCTATCAGGGTTTAACAAATCAGATACTGCTGTTCCTTCTGCTAAGAATTCTGGATTAGAGAGTATATCAAAATTAACTCCGTTTCCAGTGTTATCTAAGATGCTTCTCAAAGCTTCTGCTGTTCTGACCGGAAGTGTAGACTTTTCCACAATAATCTTATCACTCTTAGCAACAGAGGCTATTTGTCTAGCGCAAAGTTCGATATATTTTAAATCGGCTGCCATACCTTTTCCTACCCCATAAGTTTTAGTTGGAGTATTAACAGATATAAAGATCATATCAGCTTCGGTAATAGCCTTATTCACTTCAGTTGTAAAAAATAAGTTTCTTCCCCTAGTTTCTGCAACTAATTCAGATAGCCCAGGTTCATAAATAGGAATATTATCTACGTTAGGATCATTCCAAGCCGCAATACGCGCTTCATTGATATCAACCACATTAACTCGTATACTAGGACATTTTGCGGCTATCATAGTCATAGTTGGTCCTCCTACATAACCTGCACCTATACAGCAAATATTCTTAACTTCCATATTATAATTTTTGATGAGCAAAATTACCTAAAATACCCTTAACATCGTATATCACACCATTGTAATTTAAAAGATTACCTAAATCAATATCTTTATATTCAGAATGAGCAACCGTTAAAACTATTGCGTCATATTGATCACTAGGTAATGATGTAAAACATTCTATCCCATATTCATTTTTAACATGTTCTGGATTTGCAATAGGATCGCTTACAGTAACAACCGTTTCATAGGTTTGTAAATCTCTTACAACATCAATGACCTTAGTATTTCTAACATCTGGACAGTTTTCTTTGAAGGTAATTCCTAAAACGAGAATTTTACTCCCCTTTACTTTAATATCATTTTTAATCATGAGCTTCACAACCTCGCTAGAAACATAAGAACCCATGCTATCATTAATACGTCTTCCCGCCAAAATTACCTCTGGATTATAACCCAATTCTTGAGCTTTATGGGCTAAATAATAAGGGTCTACTCCTATACAATGTCCTCCTACTAATCCTGGTTTAAAATTTAAAAAATTCCATTTAGTACCAGCAGCTTTCAGTACATCATTGGTATCGATTTCCATCAGGTTAAAAATCTTTGCAAGTTCATTTACAAATGCTATGTTAATATCACGTTGGGAATTTTCTATAACTTTTGCAGCCTCTGCAACTTTGATAGAAGGCGCTAGATACGTTCCCGCCTCAATAACACTACTATAAAGATTATTTACTAAAACTCCTGTCTCAATTGTACTACCAGAAGTTACTTTCAATATCTTTTCAACCGTATGCTTCTTATCTCCTGGGTTGATTCTTTCTGGAGAATAACCTACAAAAAAATCTTCATTATACTTTAATCCACTGTGTAACTCTATAATAGGCACACAATCCTCTTCAGTAGCTCCAGGATAAACAGTTGATTCATAAACAACTATATCATTTTTAGTCAAAACTTCACCTACTGTTTCACTTGCTTTATATAATGGTAGTAATTCTGGTTTATTATTGTTATCAACCGGAGTGGGGACAGTAATTATGTATATATTAGAATCTTTTATCTCGTTAACGTCTGATGTACAAAATAACCCCTCGCCATTAGAATTTTTTTCCTTCAGAACTTCTTGCAATAAATTTTGCTCCACTTCTAAGGTTTTATCAATTCCCGCTTGTAACTCTTCTACTCGAGTCTTGTTGATGTCAAAGCCTACAACCGCATATTTGGTAGCAAACAGCCTTGCTAATGGTAGCCCGACATAGCCCAGTCCTATTATGGTAATTTTATCTTTTTTCATTTTTTGATTAGTTTCTCGCTTTCGCGAAAGCGGTTATACTTACAGATTTTCCCAATACCAATCTACTGCAAGGTTCAGACCTTCTTCTATATGAAAAAGCGGCTCATAACGTAAAATCTCTTGAGCCTTTTTAATAGACGCTAATGAATGTGGAATATCACCATCTCTATGTGGTCCATAAATTATTTCTACATCAGCGATTGATTCATTATATTTTATAAGTGCTTTCCTCAAAAGTTTTACTAATGAATTAAGATTCGTTTGATCACCACAAGCTACGTTAAAAACATTGTTTTCAGATCTGGGGTCAGTAGATAGCATGGCTTTCTCATTAGCCTGAATGACGTTATCAATATAGGTAAAATCTCTAGAGAAAGAACCATCACCATTTATTACCGGCGATTCTAAATTCATGAGTTTTTTAGTAAAAAGTGGAATAACCGCTGCATAAGCACCTTCTGGACTTTGCTTTCTACCGAAAACATTAAAGTATCTTAATCCGATGGAATTGAAACCGTAAGACTTATAAAAAACATCAGCATACAACTCATTTACAAATTTGGTTACAGCGTATGGGGAAAGTGGTCTGCCGATTTTACTCTCCACTTTGGGTAATTCTTTAGAATCACCATAGGTTGAGGAACTAGCTGCATATATCATTTTTTTTACACCTGCCTCTTTACATGCTACAAGCATATTTAAAAATCCTGATACATTAACTTCATTTGAGTTAATAGGATCCTTCAATGATCTAGGTACGCTTCCTAATGCTGCTTGATGTAAAACGTAATCTACCCCATTAACTGCAGCACGACAAGTTGCTTGATCCCTGATATCTCCTTCAATAAATTTAAAGTTGGAATAACTCTCTAAATGCTCTATGTTTTTATAAAATCCTGTAGAAAGGTTATCTAAGGCTACAACATCATAGCCTTTATCGCAAAAATACTCAGATAAGTTACTACCTATAAAACCTGCGGCTCCTGTTATTAGTAATTTGTTTTTCATTCAAGCAAAAATATATGTATTAAAACTTCAAATATGACAAAATGAAGTTTAGAATTTTTGATAATTAAGTTCATAAACTTTTTACATAGTCATAATAATCACCTTTTAGATCTTTGACTTGCTCAAATAATGTTTTTTTGTTAATCCATCCATTTTTTAATGCGATCTCTTCTATACAAGCTATTTTTAATCCTGTACGTTTTTCAACAGCTTTAACAAATTCTGTGGCTTCGGTAAGAGCTTCATGTGTTCCAGTATCTAACCATGCAAAACCTCTACTCAACATTTGCATTTCTAAAACTTCTTGACTTAGGTATTCTTGATTTACAGACGTGATCTCTAATTCACCTCGTTTTGATGGTTTTAATTGCTTAGCTATTTCAATGACAGAATTAGGATAAAAATATAGTCCTACTACTGCATAATTAGATTGAGGTAATAAAGGTTTTTCTTCGATGGAAGTTACTTTACCATTTGAGTCAAAAGATGCAACTCCATAGCGTTCTGGATCTTTAACATAATTACCAAATACAATGGCTTTTTCTTTTGAAGTCACATCATGTACAGCGTTTTGTAATTTTGCTTGAAAACCAGCGCCGTAAAATATATTATCGCCTAAAACTAAAGCAACAGGATCTTCACCGATGAAATCTTCACCTAAAATAAATGCTTGTGCCAGACCGTCTGGACTAGGTTGTTCTTTATAAGACAATTTTAAACCTACCTGACTTCCATCTCCCAAGAGCCTTTTAAAGTTAGGTAAGTCGTGAGGCGTTGAAATAATAAGAATTTCCTTAATACCAGAAAGCATAAGCACCGACAGCGGATAATAGACCATCGGTTTATCATAAATAGGTAATAATTGCTTACTTACTGCTAAAGTTAAAGGATGTAATCTTGTTCCTGAACCTCCTGCTAATATAATTCCTTTCATTATTGTAGGTATTGCTGGTTGTAATAATTTAAATATTCACCACTAGCAACATTCTTTAACCATTTTTGGTTTTCTAAATACCACTTGATCGTTTTATCAAGACCTTCTTCAAAACTTAAAGATGGTTTCCAGTTTAAATTTTGATTGATTTTTGTCGCATCAATAGCGTATCTAAGATCGTGACCTGGTCTATCCTTTACAAAGGTTATCAACATTTCACTTGCTCCCTGTTTACGATCCAAATAAACATCCATTTTGCTACAAAGCAATCTAACTAAATCTATATTTTTCCATTCATTATGACCTCCTATATTATATGTCTCTTGATTTTCACCTTCATGAAATACAACATCAATTGCATTTGCATGGTCTTCCACATATAACCAATCTCTTGTATAATTACCGTCTCCGTATACAGGTAGAGGAAGATTATTTATAATATTATTTATAAATAATGGTATAAGTTTTTCAGGAAACTGGTAGGCACCATAATTATTTGAGCAGTTAGAAATAACATAGCGCATGCCATAAGTTTCTCCATATGCCCTTACAAAGTGATCTGAACTTGCTTTAGAAGCAGAGTATGGCGAATTGGGATCATATGCAGTTTGCTCAGTGAATAAACCTTCATTTCCTAAACTACCATAAACTTCATCTGTACTGATATGATAAAATAATCCGTTTTGAAAGTCGCTAAATTTCTTAAACGATTCCAGTAGATTTAAAGTTCCAAAAACATTAGTTTTTGCAAAAATTAACGGATCTTTTATAGAGCGATCCACGTGAGACTCTGCCGCTAGATGAATTATACTGTCAAATCTGTACTTCTTAAACAATAAATTCATTGACTCTGCATCTGTTATATCACCTTTAATAAAATGATAATTAGAACAGCTTTCTATGTCCTTTAAATTTGACAAATTCCCTGCGTATGTCAAAGCATCTAAATTGTAAATGTTATATTCAGGGTATTTTCTCACAAAGTTCCTTACCACGTGAGATCCTATAAATCCAGCACCACCAGTAATTAAAATTTTTTTTGCCATGTAATTTTTAATAACAGATAACAAACTTACAAACATGAAAACAAAAAAAAGCTGTATAGGATAAAAAAGAACTTACAACTTCAAAAACATCTCATAATGAAACGATTAAGTTTCATTATTAAGAAACTAATAAATCAATTAATAATTATAAAAATTACTTAATAAAGAGTGAGTCTTTTTAATTAATTTATATCTTTGCCCTGAAAGCAAGAAATATACTTATGAAAAAATTAATTACATTATCGTTTTTAGCATTAGGCCTAATGGTAAATGCACAAACAACAGAAGAGGCAGAGTCAGACTCAAAACAGTACAAGCAATGGGCACTAGACTTTGGTGCTGGTGTACACAAACCTGTAAGGCCAGTTGCTGCAGGTTATTTTACTAACACTCCAGATCTTTTTCAAGTTGATCTAGGTGTGAGGTACATGTTCAATGAGAAATTTGGTCTGAACCTAGATTTAGGTTACAATTCAATTGAATCAGATGATGAAAGCCTTGATTTTTCTTCTAACTATTATAGAGTAACATTAGAAGGGGTAGTAAACGCAAGAAATTTTTTCGGTCTAGAAGCTATAGGTGATAGATTTGGTCTATTGTTACATGGTGGTATGGGAGCTTCTGCATTAGACTTCGAGGAGCCATTAGACGATAGAGACTGGATGTTAAACTTTCAAGCAGGTATTACACCTACGTATAGACTAACGAATAGTTTAGCCATTTTTGGTGATCTTTCAGCTATAGGTCATGTACGCCAAGACAGAACTTTTGATGGTTCTAATCAAGTTGTTCTTCGTGGATTTGATGGTTTCTTAGTAAATGCATCCATTGGACTGACTTTATATTTAGGTGAAGGTACAATGCCTATCGATTATGCACCAAATGCTTTAGAAGCTAAAGTAGATGAGCTTGCAGCTCAAATGGAAAAAATGGCAATGGAGAATGCTGATGATGATCAAGATGGTGTACCTAATTATTTAGATAGAGATAATACTACAGAAAGTGGTGTACGTGTTGATAATAAAGGTAGAGCTCTTGATTTAAATAAAAATGGTATTCCTGATGACATGGAAAGTGGTTTAGATTCAAGATATGTTACTTCTTCTGATCTTCAAGCTGCTGTCGCAGGTGATAACGGAGCAAATGGTGATTTGATTAAACAACTAATCAATGAAGGTTATGTGAATGTTTACTTTAAATTTAATAGTACTAAACCTGCTACTTATTCTTTAAGTGCAATGAATACTATTGTAAAGTATATGAAAGACAATCCTTCAGCAAATGCAACATTAACAGGTTATGCTGATGAAATCGGTAGTCCGGAATACAACAAAAACCTTTCTGAGCGTAGAGCAAAAATGGTTTATGATGTATTAATTGCTGCTGGTATAGATGCAGGTCGTTTATCTCACAATGGTGATGGTGAAGATGCTTCTGTAGATAAAAGTAGTGCTGAAGCTAGACAATTAGTAAGACGTGTTACTTTCAGAGTAAACTAATTCTAAGGAAATAATATTTACAAAGGGTCGCAGTTTGCGACCCTTTTTTTATGTTCTTATTTTAACATGTTTGCATAATAGTAGACCTTTAATAATAGCACTATAACAACAAGACTCAAAAGTCAACATCCTTAATAATATGTTGACTCAATTGTAAGTTCGTTATTTGGTTAAGTTTGACCTAGAATACTTATATTTCTGATATGAACAGTCATCAAACAGTTGCTATTAGAAAACAATTTTTATTTGACTAAAATCATGAGGTTTAAAACGGGAAATTAAAGGTTTTACGACAATAAATTCACCATTGACTTATGATACTTCATTTCTTATTGTAAGGCTCATTAAGGTTGATTCCAATTAATTCTAGACTGCATTAAGTTTCAAAGAGTAGTAATCTCTAAGTGAATCGGAAATACTTTCAACGTGATTTTAAAATATCTGCAAACAATTATAAAAAAATCACATTGTTTCGAATTTAAAATGGACTAACAATTTTTGAAAATTGGTTATAGACTTTTGTATTTAAACTAAATGAAGAAAATAAAAAACCGACTTCTTACAAAGTCGGTTTTTTATTAAACTTTAAAATTTATTTAATCTACGCCATTTCTGAGCCAAGCCTCATAAATATCAACCTCAGGAGTGTAATCTATAGGTTTTCCTATATCATTACCTTTAGAATCTTGAATGACATAAAGCGGTTGGGCAGCAGTTGCATAATTATTTCTTTGAAACTCCATCCATTTGTCACCAATTGTTCTCACTTTTTTTCCTGTCACCTCTGAAATATACTGTTCACTTTCGGGCAGGCGATTTCTATCGTCCACATAAAGTGATATGAGAACAAATTCATTTTTAAGCATATTTAATACTTTGGGATCACTCCATACACGCTCTTCCATCTTACGACAGTTCACGCAAGCCCATCCAGTAAAATCTATTAATATAGGTTTATCAACTATTTGAGCATATGCAAGACCTTTTTCATAATCGTGGAAAGCTACGATATCATGAACTGCTAAGTGAGCTCCTTCAGGCAACTGTTTAGTAGATTCAATTTTAGTATATCCAACACCATAAGGTGATTCAGCATAATTTAATGGTGGTGGAAACCCTGAAATAATCTTCAATGGCGCTCCCCAAAGACCAGGAATCATATAAATAGTAAAAGTGAGAACTATTAAACCCATAATTAGCCTACCTACTGAAATACTATTTTCTGGACCATCATGAGGCAACTTTATTTTACCCAATAGATATAAAGCGAGCACACCAAAAATCGCTATCCATAAAGTTATAAAGACTTCTCTTTCTATCAAATGAGTTTGATAAACTAAATCTGCAGCAGATAAGAACTTAAGCGCTAGAGCAAGCTCTAGAAATCCTAAAACTACTTTTACAGTGTTCAACCATCCGCCAGATTTAGGAAGTGAATTCATCCAACCTGGAAAAATCGCAAACAGTGCAAAAGGTAATGCAATCGCAAGTGAAAACCCTAACATCCCTATAACCGGTGCAATTCCTCCTTTAGATGCTGCTTCAACAATAAGCGAACCTACAATAGGTCCAGTGCATGAGAAAGAAACTATCGCAAGAGCTAGTGCCATGAAGAAAATTCCCGCAATTCCACCACGATTAGCTTTTTCATCGGCTTTATTAGCCCAAGATTGTGGTAATCTAATCTCAAATGCTCCAAGAAATGATATTGCAAAAATCACCAAGATTATAAAAAATGCAACATTAAAATAAACGTTGGTACTCAATTCGTTCAGTGACTCAGAACCAAATATTGCTGTGACAACAGTTCCCAATAAGACATAAATAACTATTATAAAAACGCCATATAAGATAGCATTAGAAATTCCCTTTGCTCTATTTTTACTCTGCTTAGTAAAAAAACTCACCGTAAGAGGAATCATTGGGAAAACACACGGCGTTAACAACGCCGCAAAACCTGATAAAAAAGCAATAATAAAAATAGTCCAAAGACTTCTATCTTTATCATCATCAACAACTATATCGTCTTCTTTATCTTTTTTTTTTGAAGATTCTACTTCCTTATCTGAAGATTTATTTCCTTCTTTAAATGGTATTTCTGATGCTGGAGCTCCCTTTGCTACCAGAGGTTCACGCTCTTCGTCTAAATAACGCTCTATTATATTTTCTGCACCTTCTGGAATTTGAGCACTAGAATTTATTTTATAAAACAAAGGTTTACCTGTAGGTCTTAAACATCTTTCTTCATCACAAGTCATAAAAAAAGCCTCTCCCACAATATATTGTAAATCAGTGTCTAATAACTTAATTTTCTGTTTAAATACCGCTATATCTGAAAATTGATACACGTTAAATTCCCATACTGGAGAAAACTCTGCATAAGAACCTATTTCCTTATTTACCCCAATGAGCTCAATCTTCTCTTCTACTTCATAGAAACTTATAGTGGTCGCAACTGGTCCTAGATCATCACCTACAGAAGTTTGAGAGTATAGATGCCATCCAGGCTCTAGAATCGCCGTAGTAACTAGCTCATATTCTGTGTCAGAAATTTTATTAACTTCAGTGGTCCAAGATGCAGGATCTTCTTGCGCATATAGGTGTAATGAAATAATGGCTGTTAATACAAAAAGAAGCTTTTTCATAATTCAATAGTTATTTCTAAAATAGTTGTTGTCTTTTCTGTAACAGTATAATGTTTGCTTGTCCTTATTCCTAGAAGCCAGATGATGTCGCTATCACATGTCAATACTAAGGATTTTTCTCGTTTTAATGAAGTAATTTTAAGATCTGTTAAAAAATCACTTATTAATTTAGTTCCTTTCATCCCATAAGGACTCATGCGATCACCTTTTTCCCAGTTCCTAAGTACTAATGGGCCAGCAATACCATCACTATCGATAAGTAATTTGTTTTTATCAGGTAATACTGATTTTAAATAATCTAAAGGTTCCTGCGTTTTCACTAGTTGAACTTGAAGACGACCTTCAGGAAGCTGTAATGATCCATTTTTTACATCTATTTTTTCATACAAATTCTGGTGTGTTACCATCTTAGTTAGTTCTAAATCAGAGTTATTCTTAATTAATTTTACGTCTCCTGACTTAATAAATTTACCGTTTTCACCATCTAAAAGATTCATTGCATCATCGATATGAAATGAGTATTCTCTAAGTAACTCAAAAAGATAAGCACGAGGCTGGACGGTAGCTTTTAACTTTTCAATATTTATAAAGAGATTACCATTATTAATTGTAGTTCCGCTTTCGCGAAAGCGGGCTACCTCAACATCTAATAATACTTCTGAATCTTTTAGATAACTAAGAGTTTTTGAAAAGTTATTATCTAGATGAGGCAAAACATCCTTAAGTAAAGGAATTAAGTCGTGACGTAGTTTATTGCGCAGGTATTTTGTTGAGGTGTTGCTACTGTCTTCTCGCCATTTGATTTTGTTTTGAAGTGCATACTCCTCAATTTCCTTACTAGAAAAATCTAATAAAGGGCGTAAGATGATGCCATTGCGATCTCTTATACCGGTTAAACCATGAATTCCAGCGCCACGACCTAAGTTAATTAGAAAAGTTTCTAATTGATCGTCCATATGATGCGCTACTAGCACATGCTTTATATCGTTCTCTATAGCTATTTCTTCAAAAGCCTCATATCTCAAATCTCTAGCTGCCATTTGAATACTTATTCCTCGTTGTTGTGCAGCTTTTTCCGTATCAAAATGTAAGGTGTAAACTTTATTCTCTAAGTGTATTGCTAGTTCAGTTACGAAGTCTTCATCTTGATCACTCTCTGCTCCTCTTAAATTAAAATTACAATGTATGATATCAAACTTAAGCTGGCAGGCATGTAATAAATGTACTAGAACAGTACTATCCTTTCCTCCACTGCAAGCAACAGCTACTTTTCTTGAAAGAATCTCGGGATAGTTCTTTTTAATATGTTCTTTGAACCTTTCTAACATTACACCTTTTCTTCAAATTCAAAACCTTGTTTTGCTAGCACCTCAAAAAGAGCTTTTGCTTTAAGCAAGCATTCTTCATATTCTTTCTCTGGACTTGCAGCAGCCGTAATAGCACTTCCCACAGAAAATGAAAGCGTATTCTTTTCTTGATTATACAAAATGGTTCTAATGACTACATTGAAATCAAAGTCATCATCAGGTGTAAAATAACCTATAGCACCACTATACAAACCTCGTTTAAACGATTCATTTTGTTCAATGATTTCCATAGCACTAATCTTGGGTGCTCCAGTCATACTACCCATAGGAAACGTGCTTTTTATCGCATCAATTGCGGTATATTTTTCATCTAACTCAGAAACTACAGTACTGATCATTTGGTGTACTTGCTTAAACGTATAGATTCCAAAAAGTTCCTCAACCTTAACAGAGCCTTTCACAGCTGTTTTTGAAAGATCATTTCTTACTAAGTCAACAATCATTACATTTTCTGATCTTTCTTTTGGATCATGATAAAGTTGATCCTTGAAAATATCATCTTCAATGATGTGAAAAGATCTTTTTGCTGTTCCTTTGATAGGTTGAGAAATGAGTTGCTTCCCTATCTTTTTTAAATACCTCTCTGGACTTGCACTCATTATATGATAGGAACCTAATCGAGCATAAACAGCAAATGGTGGTTCACTAATATCATTAAGGTCGTAGAATGCCTGTTGCGGATTTAAAGAAGCCTCTCTTGCATAAAACTGAGTACAAAAATTTGCTTCATAGATATCTCCTCGATGAATATGATCTAGAAACCTTTGCGCTTTTGCAAGATAAGCTGCTTTAGAATCTCTAGCAATCAACAGTCCTTGCTCTGGAAAATTTGCATCAACTGGAACTTTATAATTCTTAATATTCTCAATAAGTCTATTTGCCGCTGGTTGAGATGTGATATAACTATGAATCTTTACTTGAGATTCTGTAAATTCAAAAACCAGTTCTGGGACAAAAAAATACAAATCTGGAAACTCAGTAACATCTTCATGAACACTTTTTAATTGCTCTAGTTCATTTTTAAGATCATAGCCTAAAAATCCAAACATCCAGTCTTGATATTCTTTCCTAAACACCTCTAAACGTTCAAAAGCATTACCAGAGTCACACTTTATGTAATCTATGGCTCCTACAGCAATAAGCGCAGAATAAGTATCGTTCTTCAGGTTTCCATGATTACTTTCAAGGTATATCAAATGTTTTTCTGAAGCATAAAAAGCCAGCAATTTCTTTTTAAAAATCGCTGGCTTTTCAATTGTACAACTATGAATTTGTCTTTGCTTCATGATCTCAAAGGTAATATTTGTGAAGAAAGCAAAATGCTATTTTAATTAAAAAATAGCACTTCAAAGAACTTAATTATTAAAACGAATACTGCAAAGTACCTCTTATGAAAAAAGGAGTTCCCGGAGTAAAATGTATTTCTTCTACAGACTGTGATTCATTTGCCAGTCTAGACTCTGTAGCAAATTGAGTTTCATTCCATTTTACATCAAAAAGGTTTTGTACTGCAATTCCTAATCTTAAGTTATTAGATAAATCATAGTTGACATTGAAGTCTGTCACAAAATAGCCTTCAGCAACAATAGAATTATCTTCGTTTGCAGCTCGATCTCCTATATAGCGATATCTTAGACCTGCATTAAATTTTTTATAATTTTTTAGACTTATTCCACCTACTAGAGTAAGCTCAGGAGCCAGTGGTATAAAATCTTCATCATCTGGTTCTTCAATTGCTCTTGCATGAGCATAATTGATGTTACTGTCTAAGAACAAATACTCTGATAGTTGATATTTAAAACCTAGATCAAATCCATAACGTTCCGTCTTGCCGCTAGGCTCTACAATTCCTGCGTCACCTACATAGACAAATTCTTGTTCTAAAAACAGATACCATATTGCACTGTTTAAAATGAATTTATCACTTACTTTCCAGATAGAGCCTAAATCACTTCCATATGATTTTGGTAATATCTTATCGGCACTATTTTCTAATACTACTCTTGTATCATTACTGTGCAACCCTACTCCATTTCTCAAGTACAACTTTAAGCTATTACTAACTTCGTAATTAAAATTTAATTTAGGTAATAAAGCTTCAGCAGTTTGTGATTGAGTATCGTATGTAGCTGCTAGAGCATCCTTGTAATTAAACTTAAATCGTTCAAATCTCAGACCAGCATCTATCATTAAATTGTCAATAAACCACTCTGCTCCTACAAAAGCTGATGCATTTGTTTCATTAATATCACCTAACTGTATATTTTCAAGAGTTTCTCTTCTGTTTAAAGTTCGTGATAATCCAGAAGATTCAGTTCTATCATTACGCAATCCTAGACCAGCTTTAATATTGAATCGATTACCTGCAAGCTCTGTTTTATATTTGTAATTTGCTTTGAAACCTAGTATGTCACGAGATTCTTGTTGTCTTATTTGATCGCCATTAATAGGGTCTTCAAGAAAAAACGTGAAGTTAGAAAACAGCAAGAAGTCGTAGTGAGAATAGTATAGCGTAGTTTGCAACTCTTCCTTATCGCTTACATCCATGTCGTAATTAAGTACTAAACTTGTTCTAGAGGTCTCTCCACCTTCTGTATCATCAATAGCACCAAAACGATTAATTATTCCCTGATCAACTGCTCTTTGAGGAATTTGTCCACTAGCGTCCCATTCACTGTCAAAATGAGAAACACTCATACTGAAACGGTCTCCATTATCTGCAGTATGTTGAAGCTTTCCAAAAAGATTAATCCTATCAAAATTCTGCGGACTTTCAAAAGGACCGTCAAAGGTTAAATACTCAGTAGCCACAAAAGCTGAAGTATGTGAGTTATCAACTAATTGCACTAATCCTAAATAACGTTGATAATTGAAATCTCCTATTTCAAATGTAATATTGCTTTTATCTAAATAATTTTTAGTTCTAAAATCTACATGTCCTGCAGTAGCAAAATTTCCTACCGTTTCATCATAACTTCCTATACCGTATGAAATGTTATTAATGGTCTCTGGTATTACAAAGTGAAGATCTGCATATCCTTGTCCGTGAGCATGAGATACCATATTTACTGGCATTCCATCTACGTTAATAGCTACATCAGTACCATGATCGATGTCAAAACCTCTCAGAAAAATTTGTTCTGCTTTCCCGCCACCAGCGTGTTGACCAATAAAAAGTCCTGGTACCGTTCTCAGTAATTCTTGAGTAGAAGTTACTGGATTAATTTTTAAATCTACATTAGCAAGTACATTAAGCGTTTCTACGTCATTACTAATAGTTATAGCGTCTAAGTCTAGAGAAGCTAAGGAAAGGACAATTTGTAAAACCTCGTTCTCCTCTTGCACAATGGTGCTGCTCGCTTCATAACCGATGTGAGAAAAGCGTAATTCATCCCTACTTTCAACATCGACTAGTGAAAAATATCCTTTTGCATTAGTATGTGTGTGGTTGCCAGATTCTACATGTAACACATATACATCCTTAAGGGGTTTACCTGATTCGTCCTTTACAAAACCGGTAATGTTATGTGCGATTGTAGCGTATGAAATGAAGAAAAAGATTGTTGTTAATATCGCTTTCGCGAAAGCGGAACATTGAAAAGGTGTTAGCATGTTTAAAGTTTTGTTAGTCGCTCTAGATACGTAAACATGAGGAGTAAAAGATGTAAATAATATGTTAACAGAGGAAAAATTTAGAAACAAAAAAACCGACTTTCTTAAAGAAAATCGGTTTAATAGTATATCTAAATGATATTACACGTGAAGTGCTCTGTCTTCAGTCGCAGCAAGTGCTGCTTCTTTTACTGCTTCAGAATAGGTAGGGTGAGCGTGAGACATTCTTGCAATATCTTCTGCACTAGCTCTAAATTCCATTGCGGTTACTCCTTCTGCAATAAGGTCTGCTGCGCGAGCTCCTATCATGTGAACACCTAGAACCTCATCAGTAACTTTATCTGCCAGGATTTTTACAAGACCGTCTATATCTCCAGAGGCACGAGATCTTCCTAATGCGCGCATAGGGAAAGATCCTGCTTTATATTCAATTCCTGCTTCTTTTAATTCTTCTTCGGTTTTACCTACGCTAGCAACTTCTGGCCATGTGTATACTACGTTAGGAATTAAATTGTAATTAATGTGTGGCTTTTGACCGGCGATCGTTTCTGCTACAAAAACACCTTCTTCCTCTGCTTTATGTGCTAGCATGATTCCTCTTACTACGTCACCTATTGCATAGATATTAGAAACGTTAGTTTGCATATGATCATTAACTTCAACCTGACCACGTTCATTTATCTTTACACCTGCTGCAGTTGCATCTAACTTATCTGTATAAGGTCTTCTTCCTACAGAGACTAAACAGTAATCTCCTTCAAAAGTAACTTCTTCTCCTTTTTTGTTTTTGGCAGTTACAGTTACGGTATCACCGTTGCGTTCAACCTTATTAACCGCGTGAGATAAGTGAAATTTAATTTTTTGCTTTTTGAGAACTTTCATTAATTCTTTAGAGAGAACTTTATCCATGGCTGGCGTGATGCGATCCATATACTCGATTACAGTAACTTCAGCTCCGAGTCTTTTGTATACCTGACCTAATTCAAGACCTATAACTCCACCACCTATCACGATCATGTGCTTAGGAATTTCTTTTAAAGAAAGTGCTTCTGTAGAAGTGATAACTCTTTCTTTATCTAGGGTAATAAAAGGAAGTGAACCTGGTTTTGAACCAGTAGCAATAATTGTATTTGTTGCTTCAATAGTTTCCGTTTTCTCTCCTTCTATTTTTATGTGTGTAGCATCTACAAAAGATCCCATACCGGTAAAAACATCTACCTCGTTCTTTTTCATTAAGAAATCGATTCCTGCGCAAGTCGTATCAACCACTTGCTTTTTGCGAGCAATCATTTTCTCAAAATTGATTTTCACCTCTCCAGGAATTTCTATACCATGCTCTTCAAAGTGCTTCATAGCATCATCATAATGATGTGAAGAGTCTAAAAGTGCTTTAGAAGGTATACATCCTACATTAAGACATGTACCACCTAATGTGTTATATTTTTCAATAATGGCAGTTTTCATACCTAATTGTGCGCATCTAATTGCGGCTACATATCCACCAGGACCTGATCCTATTACTGCAACATCATACTTACTCATAAGAGTTGTTTTTTATTATACAAATTTGAATTACAAAGGTAAGAAAACAGTCGCTATTTGTTGAGATGATTGTATTTTAAATGATATAGAATCCTATGGAATTCTTCTTGATAAGATAAACAGTTTGCTCTCTTTATTATCCACAAATCAAAAACTGTTTCTATCTCAAACAATACACTACAACTGCGACTGTAATTCTATAACTTTTTGTAAGGTCTTATGATTAAACGTGCAGCACGATCAAAATTGAAGTAATTATAAATCCAATTTAAAAATACCACTAATCTATTTCTCACACCTACTAAAAAGTAAAGGTGCACACCTAACCAAGCAATCCATGCAAGGAAACCACCTAGCGTATAAGATTTAATATCTGCGACGGCTCTATTTCTACCTATGGTAGCCATACTTCCTTTATCAAAATAACTGAACTCTTTAAGAGACTTATTTTCTAGAAGTCTTTTAAAGTTTTTGATCAGTAGTTTACCTTGTTGTATAGCAGGTTGTGCTACCTGTGGATGACCTTCTGGGAACTCTGGAGTTTTCATGAGCGCAATATCTCCGATGGCAAATAGATCCTCATAGCCTTCTACTCTATTCATTCTATCTACTATAAGTCGCTGTGATTTTTTATCAACACTTTCTTCACGTATTCCTGCTACAGGACTACCTATTACTCCAGCACTCCAGATAAATGTGAGTGCCTTAATTTTTAAATCAGTATTGGTGATAACAGTTTCATCTTTATATTCTTTAACCATGACATTAAGATGGACATTCACTCCTAACTCTTTCAAGTATTTTTCGGCTTTTTGAGATGCCTTTTTACTCATACTTGCGAGCACTCTATCAGATCCATCAAGAAGATGAATTTCCATATAATCTGGATTAAGGTCTGGATAGTCGTTAGGTAAAACACCGTTTTTAAACTCTGCAAATGCTCCGGCAAGCTCTGCTCCTGTAGGTCCAGCTCCAGAAAGAACAATGCGCATCAACTTTTTTTGTTCTTCCACATCACTAGTAAGAGTCGCTTTCTCTAAGTTTTGCAGCATGTAACTTCTTATATTAAGCGCTTGAGGGACGCTTTTCATTTTCAATGATGCTTTTTCCAGCTCTTCATTGCCAAAGAAATTAGTCCTAGTACCAGTAGCTAGAACTAGATAATCATAACTCACTTCACCTATTGAGGTCTTAAGTTTTTTAAGTACAGGCTCTACGGACTCTACTTCAGCCAGACGAAATATGAAGTTTTTACGGTTTTCTACCAGGCCTCGTAAAGGAAATGCGATGGAATCTGGTTCTAATCCACTTGTAGCCACTTGATACATAAGAGGCTGAAAATTGTGATAATTATGACGATCTATAAGTACGACTTGATATTTTTGATTGGTAAGCTTTCGCGAAAGCGTAATACCACCAAAACCACCGCCTACAATAATTACTCTAGGTAGGTCTGACTGCGGTATATTCATTAGATTTTCTTTTAACAAATATAAATTTAACACCTCTAATTATCGAGTAGTTAACATTCTTTTCTAAGTTGTGTAACGTTTCTAAAAAACGAATGACTTATCGTTTAACCATTCCATTAAAAAGTGAGTAAAAAACTCGAAAAAGAATTTGTAAAACAGTTAAATGAGAATCAGAATATAGTGCATAAAATATGCCGCCTATATACTAATGATCAACATGCGCACAATGATTTATTTCAAGAAGTCACGGTGCAGCTATGGAGAGCGTATCCAAAGTTTAGAGGAGATTCAAAATTTAGCACCTGGATGTATAGAGTTGCTTTAAATACAGCAATTACTTTATATCGCAAATCTACAAGACGAGTTAAAACTCAAGACTATGATTCTGTTCAATTTAAAATTGAAGATCAACAAGAAGATGATGAGCAAATGGAGCAGCTTACTTTACTCTATGGTGCAGTTAAACAACTCAACGATATAGAAAAAGCACTTGTCTTTTTATATCTAGAAGACAAAAACTATAGAGAAATAGCAGAAACCATGGGAATCACTGAAGTTAACGCGAGAGTGAAGATGAACAGAATCAAAACTAAATTAACTAAAATTATTAATCCATAAAGTCATGGATCAACTAGATATACTTAAAAAGAACTGGCAATCGCAAACTAGCGATACACCACACTTCTCTACGGAGCAGTTAAAAGGCTTACTTGCTCATAAATCAACAGGTATCGTTAAATGGTTATTCATCATAGCGATGATTGAATTTTTTGTATTTATAATTTTAGGAGTGATTTCTCACTTCTACAATCAAAGTAGCGATATAGATGTGATAGGAATTATGGGGAAACCATTTTATTACGGTACTTCCATTTTACATTACACTGTAATCATAGGGTTTATTTATCTGTTTTACAGAAATTACAGAAATATATCTGTGGCACAACCTACTAGGTCGCTTATGAAAAATATCTTAAAAACGAGACGTACTATGAAATGGTATATCTGGTACAACCTTATTTATATAATGGTTGTAGGGATGATAGGTATGACTTTAGTAATTCCTAATGATCCACAAATTGTAGCTTTAATGAATAGGCCTGAAATGGCTGGTAAAGAAACACTTATGTATTTTGTGTTCTTAGGAGTTTCGTTTGTAGTGTTTTTATTGATATGTATAGTAATGTACCTTATCTATTTACTGATTTACGGTATTTTATTAAAAAGGCTCAACCGTAATTATAAAGAACTAAAGCGCATGGAAGTTTAATCATTTCCTTTTTATTAACGCATCAAATCCCTAATAGCTGTTAATGCATTAGGGATTTTTTTGTAACTAATAAACAAAATATTTTAATTTATTACTGAATAAAATCTTTACTCTCGCTTTAGAATAATAGCGTTATTTTCTGTAAAATCTATAGGTCTTTGATTATTGAAATTCATCGCAAATAACATCTCATTGTCATTTATAAATCGAGCAATACAAAGTAACTTCTTTTGCTCTCCTGACTCTAATTTAGTCACAACAAGGTCTATTTTTATAGGAAGAACCTCATCACTTACTACATAAGTCATACTTCCTTTTTTACCTCTTAAGGTAAATTCTTTTCCTCCCATAACTTTATTACCGATACCTAATGCAGCATATCCTTCTTCTTGAAATTCAATAAAGCCTATTTCTTTTCCATCATCTGCCGTCCATTTACCTACAAATTTATCTTGAGCAACTGCGCTTATAATAGAAAGCATTTGTACTAGTACTGTTATTACCAAAAGTTTTTTCATTGATCTTTTTTAAATATTAATATCATTCAAAAAAAAATGCACCTTAACGAGTGCATTTTCAAATATATAAAAGCTTGATTAGTACCTTAGAACTTATAACCTACTGATAAATGAACTGTACCTGGTAGTTGAGATCTATCTTCTCCATCAGTTACATTATCTATAATATCAGAAAATCCATAAGTAAGCGTTCCTTTAAGGTATAAGTTATACTCTCTCAAGTCATAGCCTAAACCAAAAGTTCCTGCAAAACTTGTATTTACTGTGTCTTCAATTTCTTCATAATCTGCATCGTCAATTGAAACGTCTCCTTTAAGTAAAAAACCTATTTGTGGTCCAAAGTGTATGCTTAGATTTTTGTAAGCATAATATTTGAACTGAAAAGGAACATTGATATACTGAAGTCTCACGTCTGAATTAACGCCACTTGTTTCAAATTCTTCTCCTTCTACAGAATATAGTAGACTTGCTTCATAAGACCATTTCTCTGCAAAAGGTAATTCGGCTACCGCTCCTATATGAAAACCTAATCGGGCATTTTCAAATAGACCATCTTCACCAGAGCCAAAATTATCAATTTTTGAAAAGTTAACTCCACCTATAACCCCATAGGAAAAGTCTTGAGCTGTTACAGTAAAGCTTGCTAGAAATAAAGCAACTAAGGAAAAATAAATAGTTTTCATTTTTATGTTTTTGGTATAGATGTCAAATATATAAAAATGCTTTTGTTTATTAGTTTTTTATTTTAATAGATGTTAAAGTTTAAAAATACAGATATTTTGAACAAAAATTAATATTATGTTAAAATTTTTAGTTTTTAGTTTTTAGTTTTATAAGGAACTTAAAATTAAATAATTATGGTAAATTTACTTTTCTTTTTATCCTTTTTCTTTCAAAATGATTATAAATATTGCAATTGTGGCAATTTTGAAGATGGAATTGTAACTTATCAAGTGATTGGTGCAGAAAGCGGTTGCTGTAGTGGTGAAGCTGGCGAATTTGGACAGATAAGCTATTATGAACCTTCTGGAGGAGCTTGGAAACTTGTTGGTTTTACTGCTGTAGGTGGTGCAGGTGGTCAAGAAATATGTTGTCAAAATCAAAATTCTTAAAACTTATTAAACATGAAAAAAATAATATTTTTACTTATCGCAATTACATTAATAGGATGTACTTCAGAAAATGATAAAGCTTCAAACGAAGCTCCACTGACAAAAGAGGCTTTTAAAACCCCTTTAGATTCTAATGTATGGAAAGCTTTATCAGGAAATCAATTCAAAAATGCAAATGAAGTTTTTTTAGCCTATGAGAAGGAAAAAAAAATGTATAACAGTCAATTACATTTCGACAATACAATGTCCATGTGGCACAAAGCACTGTTCAATTATTCTAAAGATTTGAAAATAGAACAAGTTAATGTAATTCTTAATGATATGGATTCAATGGAATTTAATTCTGTTTCTTTTAGGACTTATTATAGATTACTTTATCATCATAACAAAGAAATTACAAACTACCGAAGTAAAGTAAATGATTTCTACAAAAAAAATATTAACTATTTAACTTCAGCTGATTGGAAAAATGTAGAATTGAAGGAACAAATTATCAAAAATTTAAATAAGGAACATTTTGTTTTTAAATAATTAAACCTATGAAAAATTTAATATTATTGTTTTTTCTTACTTACGGAATCTCGCTAAATGCTGTCGAAAACCATTCTTGTGGATGCGGGAGTTTTGAAGATAGTATTGTCCACTATCAAGTACAGGAAGGTCAAGGTTGTTGTGGAACTTTATCAAGTGATACCGCTTTAGAAGGATTTTATGAACAAAATGAAGGTCAATGGGAATTGGTTGAAGTAAATTCTATTTCAGCTTCAAGTGCTCAAAAACGGTGTTGTCCTTAATTTATAACGTTAAAAAGACTGAAATAACCTTTTAAAACTATTTCAGTCTCTTTTTTCTATTCGCTTCGTAATCGGTAAAAATCATTTCGCCTAATCCCTGAAGTCCCGTAAAAAATGCCTTTCCTTGATTTGCTTCGGTAAAATTATCTACAAAACGCTGTAAATAGGGATCGTTTGCGATCATAAAAGTTGTAATAGGAATATGCAACCTTCTAGCTTGAGCAGCCATGGTATAACATTTATCTACTATATATTCATCGAGCCCGTTTGAATTTTTGTAATAAGTTCCATCTTTTAAACGCAGGCAGCTAGGCTTTCCATCTGTAATCATAAAGATTTGCTTATTGGTATTCCGTTTTCTTCTTAAGATGTCCATTGCTAGTTGCAATCCAGCGACTGTATTTGTATGATAAGGACCTACTTTAAGGTAAGGAAGGTCAGCTATTTTAATGGGCCAAGAATCATTACCAAAAACAATAATATCCAGTGTATCTTTAGGATATCGAGTTGTAATTAATTCTGCTAACGCCATTGCTACTTTCTTTGCTGGTGTGATTCTATCTTCTCCATAAAGAATCATGGAGTGCGAAATGTCAATCATTAAAACGGTGCTCATTTGAGCTTTAAATTGAGAATCTTCTACCACAAGATCATCTTCCGTCAGGTTAAAATTACCCATTCCATGATTGATTTGAGCGTTGCGCAAACTCTCTGTCATTGAAATACGATCCAGTCCATCACCAAACCTATATGGACGGTAATCACCGCTATGCTCATCTCCTTGACCTAATTTTCCTGTCTTGTGGTTACCGCTCGCACCTTTACGCATATTACCAAAAATCTGATCTAGTGCATGCTTACGAAGTAACTGTTCTGTTTTGGCAGTAATAGAAAATCTTCCAGGTCTATCTCCATCACCTTCTTCTCCTTCTTGATTCTCATCATTAGGATCAAATTCTTCCCGTATATAACCTCGAGCTTTTAAATCTTCAATAAAATCGTCTATTGTGTACTCTGGAGTGGTAAGTTTATATTCCTTATCTAATTCTCTTAACCAATTAATAGCCTCGTCAAAATCGCCCGATGTATGTGTTATAAGCTCTTTAAATATTTCAAATAATTTATCAAAAGGATCTTTCTCTTCTGGATTATAATATTCAAACTTAAAACCTAATCTTTCTTGTGCCATGATTTAAAAATAAATTACAAAAGCTTTAGTGCCATTGTAATTTCCACATTTAACATTGGTTTGTGTTTAAATAGATAGATTTACCGACTTAGAATGATTGTTTACCATAAGTTAATGCTGTTTCGCTTTCGCGAAAGCGGAATAGAACTTATTTTTGCAGCCGCTAAAAAAACAAAGAAGATGAATAAACATGCTTGGCACGATGTAAGTTATGGAGCAGATGCTCCTGGTCATGTAACTGGAATAATAGAAATCCCTAAAAATACTAGGGCAAAATATGAATTAGACAAAGAATCTGGAATGCTTATTCTTGATCGAGTAATCTATTCTTCTATGTATTATCCTACTAATTATGGTTTTATTCCTCAGACTTTTTGTGATGATCAAGATCCACTGGATATTCTTGTGTTATCGCAAATAGAAATAGTACCTATGTGCCTTGTAGAAGCTAAAGTTATAGGCGTGATGCAAATGCTAGACGGTGGTGAAATGGATGATAAGATTATCGCTGTAGCTGCAAACGATATGTCTGTAGCTCATTTTAATGATGTAAGTGAATTACCAGAATACTGGAAAAAAGAAATGCGTAACTTTTTTCAAGATTATAAAAAATTAGAAAATAAAACGGTGGAAGTAGAAGAGTTCCAAGGTCGTGACAAAGCACTTGCTATCGTAAATCAAGCAATTGAAGATTACAAAAAAGAATTTAATAAATAATTCTAAAGTCATACGTACACATTATTTAAACTATTACTTAAAGCTGACTCATCATGAGATGAATCAGCTTTTTTTTTGCTAGTCATTGAAAACTGTGATTTGTTAATATTGCTTTAACACAATCCATAATTGAGCTCGTAGTGATTATATTTATTACATAAAATTTAATATATGATTAGTCAAAAAATTAAGTGGTCTTTGGGTTTATTGTTAGTGGTAGCTTTAATTATCGCTACTAATTTTATAGATAGGAATAACTATCAACGCATACAGGATTCTGTTGCCTCGATATATGAAGATCGATTAATTGCAAAAGACTACATATTTGATATGCAAATAGAAGTGCATGAAAAAGAATTATTGCTGGCAAAAGGTAATGACTCTACATACCTTAAACAAGGTAATGGCTCTAAAAACAGAATTAATGAATTGATTGATGGATTTTCTGAAACGAAGTTAACTAGGGAAGAACAACGTGTTTTTACAAATCTTCAAGAAGAAATAGAAGCCCTATTTGCAATAGAAGCTTCCTACGCTACTACTCCAGAAAAACTTTCGATTTCTTCACGATTAAGCGCACAATTGAATAGTATTAATAATAACCTTCTACAACTAGCCGATATTCAAATTAACGAAGGAAAAAGACAGATGCAAGTAGGTAAAAAAGCCATGGAATCTGTAGATTTATTGACACAACTAGAAATATGGATAGTTATTATTATCGCTATTATTATTCAAATTGTAATTCTCTACCGTCCTACCTCTACTGACTAATACGTTATCACTTAATAACTCTATTTACTTTGAATTTGTTGCAAAGAATCATGAGCTGTTCCTGTAACGCTTCTTTCTATCTCATTTACTTTTACGTTATAAGATTTCAACCTGTACTGCAACCAGTTAGCTAGACGTTGTTTGATGTCAAGCCTTCTCTCTACTGCTAGCGTTGTATCGTTAAAAACTATATTATAAACAGATATAGTATCTGTTCTTTGCGTTATAAAGTCCTTGTTTACAGACTCTGCATAACTCATACTAGCTATCTCTGGATAATTGAAACGTACTTCTTTACTGATAATATCAAAGTCTTTACCTTGCTGACTTAATCTACGTAATTCATTTTCTAAGGCCGCAATACGTACATCTTTATTTTGAATTTGCTTCATTTGACCTATGAGTTCTTCTTGAACTAATTCTACGTCATCATTATTATTAGATAGAATTTTAGAACCCTGAAAAAACTCAATCTCGCTTCCTTCTAGTTCTTCAATAGTATAAAATTTATTTTTCCATGCTTCAATGGTAGGTTGTGGAACTATTTCTCCTAACATTACTATGTCAAGTTTATTAGTCTCTTTATTCCATTCTTTTGTAGGACGCATCCCTACATAATCTATCGTATTTTTAAAATATTCATCTACGGCTATTTCTTTTACTTGTGCAGAGTAAAGCTGGTAAAATAAAACTACTGAAGGTAATAATACAAAAACTCCAATTGCTGTTGCCCATCTAGAAACACGTTTACGCTTAGCTTGATTTGCATATTTTACCATAGGAAACTTAAGTAGTTTACAAACTACAAAAGTGGCTAATGCTATAAAAACCGCATTAATACAGAATAAATACATCGCTCCTCCAAAAACTTTTAAACTACCAGTAGCAATCCCAAAACCGGCTGTACACAATGGTGGCATTAATGCAGTTGCGATAGCTACACCTGCGATGGCATTTGAGATCGTACCTTTCTTTGCTTTAGCAACTATTAACGCGAGTCCACCAAATATTGCAATAAGTACATCTAAAATGGTAGGAAATGTTCGAGCATCAAGCTCACTGGTAATTTCTTTTATAGGTGTAATTAAAAAATATAACGAAGCGGTAAGCAAAGATAAACCTACCATTACTAGCAGGTTAGTCCAAGAACGACGCATCATAGTGTCATCATTAATAGCTGTTCCTAATCCCATTCCTACGATAGGTCCCATAAGAGGAGATATTAACATGGCTCCTATTACGACCGCGGTAGAGTCAGCATTTAATCCTATAGAAGCTACAAAAATGGAGAAGATAAGAATCCACGCATTATGACCTTGAAACGAGATATCTTTTCTTACGGCTTCAATGGTTTCATCTCTATCAGAATCTTGTCGTATATCCAGTAAATCGTGCAAAAACGCCATCGTACTTTCCCATATTCCCGAAATGCGTTGTTGATTTGTATTCAGGTTATTATCTGAAGATGTTTCACTATTAGTTTGTTGCGTCTCCATTACCCTATATTATTACCGTACTTTGCCATAGCTTGATTGCGTATTTCTTTTATTTCTTGTTCAGCGGTAATAGGTATGATCATTAGAACATCGTCTTCATCTACAATAATATAATTCTCTAATCCTTGCACTATTACTTTTTTTCCAGCAGCGGTTCTTATCATATTACCACAAGATTTAAATGACATCAAATCTGCATTTACCACTGCACTTTTATTATCATTTTTATCAAGCTTGTCATATAGAGAACCCCAAGTCCCAAGATCGTTCCAAGAGAATCTTGCTGGTAACACATAAACAGCATCACTTTTTTCCATTATGGCATAATCTACTGAGATGTTTTCAGCATTTGGGTAATTTGTTTCTAACCACTCTTTTTCCTCACTAGTATTAAATACAGGTAATCCATTTTTAAAGTGAGAAGTTAATTGAGGTTGCGCTTTCGCGAAAGCGGAAACAACACCATCTACATTCCATATAAAAATCCCGGCATTCCATAAAAAGTTACCTGCTTGTATGAAGCTTTTGGCCGTTTCAAGATCTGGTTTTTCTCTGAATTGTGAGACTTTTTTAAGTTGATCATCTTCTTGATTATATTCAATATACCCAAAACCAGTATTAGGTGAAGTAGGTTGTATACCTAATGTTAACAAAGCATTCTTATTCTTATCACAAAAATCAAATGCCGTTGTAAGGTCTTCATTAAAAATATCTTCTTCCTCAATATAATGGTCACTAGGTGCTACGATCATATTTGCAGTAGGATCCATTTTCTGAATTTTCAAAGCAGCAAGTAAAATACACGGTGCTGTGTTGCGCATAGCTGGCTCTGCCACTATGTTTTCAATAGACACTTTAGGTAGTTGTTGTTTTACTAACTGGACATAGTCTGCATTTGTAAGAACGAGAATTTGTGAAGGTGGAATTTGTTCTTTTAAACGGTCATAAGTCATTTGCAATAATGATCTCCCTAAACCTAACATATCATGAAATTGTTTAGGAAATGATTGTTTACTCACTGGCCAAAATCTAGATCCTACTCCACCAGCCATGATGACTGCATAATTATTACTTTTCATACTTTGCTTACTTAATCTACTGTTTAAAATAGAAACGTTTAGAACCTTAAGTGTCCACCACTCTAAGTTTTAACTAATACCACTTGTGCATTAGGCTGAAATAAATAAATCTTACCAGAATCTATTTCAAGGCAATTATAACGCTTACGTAATTTACTTCCTTTTTGATATTTCTTACCGTTAGAATGTAAAAAAATTGCGCCTTCTTGCAATTCAAAGATATAGCTTTTATGAGTTTCTGGATCATAACTTTTTAAGGCTACACTCATCATTGCATCTGTATCGCTACTGGCCTTGGGGTTTTTAAAATGCCTCGCAAGGATAGGTAATAAGTCTGTAGGGAAAATTTCTGGTCTTAAAAATGGTAACATGAGTTGCTGGAATGTATACTTCCACTCTACTCCATGTGGTTTTATCGATCTACCATATTTTTGAAACGCAATAAGATGAGCTATTTCATGAATTAAGGTAATAGTAAATCTATACTTATTTAAATTTGCATTAATGGTGATAACATGTGAGCCATCTTGATTCTTACGATAATCACCATGTCTAGTCTTTCTTTCATTAACTATTTTTAAATGAATATTATTTTGCTCTATTAAAGCAGTCAACGGTGAGACAGCTACTGGAGGCAAATATTTATTTAAAACACTCATATAGTAAAAATTCAAAAAAGATGGAATATATTAAAATCTAGGCAACTGAGCTAGACTCTACAGGTGCAATTTTACATACAAATTTTTTTATAAAATTTACGATTCTTAATTCATTGTCGTTATGTTTGTAAGCTTGATATAGATTGATAAAAAAGTACTAAAATATTATTGTAGTAGAGAAAATATGAGAAAAGAAGCTAGAGAAAAAGGATGGAATGAAAAGAAGACTAATGATAGCTGGGCTACCTTCAAAATATTATCTGAATTTGTAATGGGGTTTGAGCGCATGAGCCGTATAGGTCCGTGTGTTTCCATCTTTGGAAGTGCTAGATTAAAACCTGAAAATGACTACTATAAACTAGCGACAGAAATAGCTGGTAAAATAGTAGATAACGGTTATGGTGTTATTACTGGTGGTGGACCAGGTATTATGGAAGCAGGAAATAAAGGAGCACACCTTGCTGGTGGTACCTCAGTAGGTTTAAATATCACTTTACCTTTTGAACAACATGACAATCCATATATAGACAGTGATAAAAGTCTTGATTTTGATTACTTTTTTGCTCGTAAAGTTATGTTTGTAAAATACTCACAAGGCTTTGTAGTGATGCCAGGTGGTTTTGGGACTCTGGACGAATTATTTGAAGCTATAACTTTAATCCAGACTAACAAAATAGGAAAGTTCCCTATCATCTTAGTAGGTACTGACTTCTGGAGTGGACTTTTAGACTGGATCAAGAACACACTTGACAAAAAGTTCTTCACTATTTCTCCTGAAGATATAGATTTATTGCACGTAGTAGATACGAGTGATGAAGCCGTAAACATCATCAACGAGTTTTATGCTAAATACAGCTTAAGTCCTAATTTCTAAAAACCACATATACTTTAAGTACGTTTATATAGTTATGTTATACATACTGTAACGTTAAGTGTTATAAATGTCATAACTGTACAACCGATAGTATCCAACTTTCTGACCAAAGGCAAATCAATTTTTTATATGATTAAGAAGTTAGCACTTATTTTGCTTTTGTTTTCTTGTTGCATAAATGCGCAGCATACCACTAATATTATCGCTACCCTAGATAGTGAGAACGATCAATTGAATATCAAACAGACATTGATAATTAATAATGAAAGTAGCACTACATGGGACCATATAATTCTTTTAGATTGGGCAAATGCGTTTTCTTCAAATCAAACGCCGCTTGCCATAAGATTTGCAGAAGATTTTAAAAATAGGTTTCAATTCTCAAATGTAGAAGAGCGAGGTTACACGTCCATAGATGCTAGTAGTAAACTCAATGAAGATATTAAATTAACTCGTTTACCTGAGCAACAAGATATTATCAAACTTGCTTTCACAAATCCTATTAAATCTGGTGAAACACGCACGGTAGAATTAAATTATGTTACTAAAATACCAGAAGATAATTTCACAGAATACGGTAAGAACAGTAAAGGAGAATACAACCTTAAATACTGGTATTTACATCCTGCACCGTTTATAGATGGTGCCTTCCAGTACTATTCTCATAAAGATTTAGATGATTTTCATGGTGCTCCATTGAATTTTTCAGTTTCATTACACTTACCAGCGTCGCATCGTGCAATTAGTAACCTTACCAAAAAAATTGAAGCACCTCAAAACAATGGAAATAGTTACCTCTTTACAGGTGAAAATTATTATGAGGCTGTTCTACACATCCTTAAAGACGTAGATGTTTATAAAACCTATAGCGTGCCAGGTATAAATATTGTTACCGATATTGAAGATAAAAGTGTACCGTTAGAAATTAAAGTTGTTTTTAACGATCGCATAGCTAGTTTTCTACAGAATAAATTAGGAGGCTATCCTCACGATAACTTATTTGTGTCAGATCGTTATTACCGAGAAAACCCAGTTTATGGATTAAGTTCATTACCTAGTTTTATAAATCCCTTTCCTGCTGGGTTTACCTATGAGATAAAAGTACTTAAAGCCTTAACTCGTAAATGGGTAGAAACTGGAATCCACGTAAATCCTAGAGAACAGGCGTGGATAGAAAAATCTCTCATTACTTATTTAATGATGGAGTATCAAAAAACATATTATCCAGATCTTAAAATAGGTGGTAAATTAAGTAACATTTGGGGTATACGAGGTTTTAATGCTGCAAACCTAAAGTTCAATGATAGTTATGCGCTTCTTTATCTCAATAGCGCAAGACAGAATCTCGACGAGGCTATCAACACTCCAGCAGATAAGCTGGTTAAATACAATCAGCAAATCGCAATTCCATTTAAAGCAGCTATAGGCTGGAGATTTCTAGATGATTATTTAGGAGAGTCAAGCGTTGAAAAATCTATTCAACAATTTTACGTTGCAAATCATCTTCAATTTACAGATACAGAAGATTTTAAGCAAATTTTAAGCAGTAATACTTACAAAAAAATAGACTGGTTCTTTGATGATTATATCACGACACATAAAAGGCTAGATTGGAAATTAAAAAAAGTAAAAAAGAATAAAGATTCTGTCACCTTTGAAATAAAAAATAAGTCATTATTAGAAATTCCAGTACCTATTTACCTCTTAAATGAGGATAGCATTGTGACTAAAAAATGGATAGAAGGAATTAAAAGTGATAGTATGATATCGCTTTCGCGAAAGCGTGCTACAAGAATAGCTATTAATCATGAAGGGCTTATCAGTGAGTTTAACCCTAGAGATAATTACAAAACTCTTAAAAGTTTTCCATCATTGAACAGGCCTTTAGAGTTTAGGTTATTTAAAGACATTGAAGATCCAGAAAGATCTCAAGTATTTCTTATGCCTGATGTTGAGTTTAATATTTACGATGGTATTACATTAGGAACGAGGTTTTACAACGGTAATTTACTTCCTAAACCTTTACGTTATAGTATCAAACCTGGTTATGGAACAAATTCAAATAAACTGGTTGGCTCCATAAGTTTAGGTTACAATCACCCTATTCAAGATCGAGAAGAGCGATTATTTTCTGTACGATATGGAATAAGCGGTAACACATTTTCTTATGCTGATGATTTAATGTTCCGTAGAGGAAGTGCATGGTTACAATTTGGATACCGTCCTGAAGATTTAAGAAGTAATAAAAGGCAAAGTTTAAGTTTCAGAAACGTTTATGTAGATCGTGACCGCAATCCTTTGAGTCCAGTGGATGAGCCGGACTACAATGTTTTTGCAATTAATTTTGCGCAATCTGATAATAATCTGAGACGTGTGTTTAATTATAATATAGGAACAGAAATCTCAAGTCAATTTACTAAGGCTACTTATAGATTTAACTGGCGTAGATTATTTAAGAATAATAGGCAGCTAGAGTTTAGAGCATTTGGTGGTGCTTTTTTGACTAATAATTCTCAATCCAGTGGTGATTATTTTTCATTTGCACTAGATCGACCTACAGATTACCTATTTGATTATAATTATTACGGAAGATCTGAAGACAGTGGTCTTTTCTCACAGCAGTTAATCATAGCAGAAGGTGGTTTTAAATCTCAACTAGAACCAGCATTTGCAAACCAATGGATCACTACAGTTAATGGATCCTATAGTATATGGAATTACATCCATGTTTATGGTGATGCTGGATTTGTAAAAAACAAAGGTCGCAGTGCAAAATTTGTATATGACTCAGGAATCAGATTAAATTTACTTCAAGACTTTTTTGAATTTTATTTTCCTATTTACAGCAACAACGGCTGGGAAATTGCACAGGATAATTACGACGAGAAAATACGATTTATCGTTACTCTAGACATTAACACTTTTGTAAAACTATTTAGTCGCCGTTGGTACTAGCTTTGCAATTGTAATTAGAAGGTTAAAAACGTACCTTTGCGATAAGACCCAAAAACAATGCAAAACACAGTGAAAGAACCACAACAACTAGCTAAAGAAGATTTCAAAGAAGAACTTATCAAGGACTACAAGCTTGCTGTCACCAGTCGAGAATGTAGCTTACTAGGTCGTCGAGAAGTACTTACAGGAAAAGCTAAGTTTGGAATTTTTGGTGATGGAAAAGAATTACCACAACTAGCATGGGCACGTTCTTTTGAAAATGGTGATTTCAGGAGTGGATACTACCGTGATCAAACTTTCATGATGGCCATAGGTGAGCTTAACATCCAGCAATTTTTTGCTGGACTTTATGCAAACACTGATATTAATGAAGAACCTATGAGTGCTGGACGACAGATGGGTGGTCATTTTGCAACGCATAGTTTAAATGAAGATGGAAGCTGGAAAAGATTAATAGATCAAAAGAATTCTAGTGCTGACATCTCTCCTACTGCTGGTCAAATGCCTAGACTTCTAGGTCTAGCACAAGCTTC
>NZ_MAAX01000002.1 GCF_002162835.1 Nonlabens dokdonensis | reverse complement strand
AGTTTTTTTAAAATATAAGATCTTTCTTCCTGATTATAGGAATATCTTATCATTCCTTGGAATAAACTTTTATCTATTTTGCCTTTTTTTGTTTTAATGATAAACCGCTTAGTATTCTCTTTTATTGAATTCATACAAAGTTTTAAATAATTACTCTAAAGTAAGTTAACTAAATTTATTAATTTAAAACTACATAATGAAATTCAAATTATCGCGCCACCCTAAGTCGCATCCAAATATAAAACTGCAACCCAAGAATCAATGAAGCTATGACTAAATGTACGGCTTGAGATCCAAAAGGAAAATCCAAGTAATTCATAAAAACACCGCTTAAAATCGTGATCACAAATAATACAGCAAGAATTGTGTAGGATCTTTTAGGATGATGATAGGTATAAACCGCTATATAAATAAACCAACCATGCAAAACAACTAATAAAATAGAATAACTTCTATGAATAAAGAAAACTAAAGGCCCATTTTCTAACCATGCTGAGCTCAGTGGATAACCAAATAAATCTACCTGCTCATCGATATACTGCCTTACCTGTGTTCCCATAACCACTTGAATTAATGTCAACACGATCAATCCAGCGGCAGCGTTTACCATGGTTTTATTACTCTTATAGCGATAATCGATAGGTTTCACCTCATGAAGCAAATAAATCAATAATCCTACGATCAATAATGCAGCAATCATGTGAAAAGTGATCAAGGCTGGCGATAGGTTCGTATCGACAACTATTTTACCGATCACGGCTTGAACTCCCATAGAAATAACCGATACAAAGCTTAGAATCGTCAGTTTAGGTCTTTTCTTGATATATCTTAAGGAAAAAATAAACATGATAAAAACAACTAAACCACCTAAGGCACCTATCAACCTATTGATATATTCTGTCCAAGTATGGTATACATTAAAAACCGAATAATCATGTTTGGTATAGGGTTCCCAATTGGCTTCATTAAAAGTAGTTCCTGTGAAGAAATCTTCTTTTGCTACGCGCAATTCTTCATCTACTATAATCACCATTCCTTCTTTATACGGAGTTTCTGGAGAAAATTCAATTTGGGATTGCTCTGTAGGCGGAATCAAATATCCAAAACACTTAGGCCAGTCTGGACATCCCATACCACTTCCGGTCATACGCACCACAGCGCCAGCAACGATGATTAAGTAAATAATTATCACACTAGCCATTAACCACCATCGGTAACGTGATTCTGAAAAGAAATTTTTTATATTTTGATTCATTTGAATATTTATCTTTAAAATCAAATTGTCAGTCTGAGCTTGTCGAAGACGATATAAAAGTCGATTTCGATAGGTTCAATATGACAAATTTTGATTTTGATTTTATTTTTGATTTTGTTTTATCAAAATCAATGCATCCTATCACCTCTTACTTCCAGATTTGGTAAAAATCCAGCCTCATGGTCCAGCCAGTATTGCCATCTGGTCATAACTTTTTCTTCTTCAAAGAAGTTTTTAGCCAATTTCAAAAAGAGTTTGTAATGTGCAGCTTCAGCCACCATAAACTGGTGGTAAAAATCTTTTAATTCTTGTTCTTCCAGTTTTTGGGACAAAATCTTAAAACGCTCACAACTACGTGCTTCAATTAAAGCACAAATTAATAATTGGTCTAGAAACATCTGGTCACGACCAGTTCCTTTAGGTTTTCCTTTCATCAATTCTTTGATATATTGATCTGGTCTCTGGATTCCTAAGGTTAATCCGCGTTTTTTCAATTCTGCCAGTACCATTCTAAAATGTCCCCATTCTTCTGTTACCACGGGAGAAAGCGCCTCCACAATTTCTGGTTTATCAGAGTGCATCTGGATGATAGAAATAATTGTACTTGCCGCTTTTTGCTCACAAAAAGCATGATCAGTAAGTATATCCTGCATACTCATAGCAGCAAGATCTACCCATCGAGGATCGGTAGGTAAATTCAATCCTAGCGTGGTTTTAGAAACAGTATTTTCCATAATACAAAGGTCGTGAGTTATGTTGATTTATAACAGGAAAAGATAGTTTTTTAGTCTGTGAGTTTTTGAGTCTTTGAGTTGATTCTAAAACATTAATATTTCACTATTCCTTAAATTTATTCCCATTCACAGCATTTCCCTTTTCAAAAGGGAAAGAAGTGAAGTAGCGGCAGCGATTAGCGCAAAGGGTTTGGCGCGATATTTTTTTCCTATCTTTAAAATCTAATTTTAAACCACACCATCATGACAACCAAAGAAGTAGCAGACCAATTAGTTTCTTATTGCCGTAACAATCAAGAAGAAAAAGCCTATCAAGAATTATATAGTCCAGAGATCACTAGTGTAGAAATGACGGAGCCTATGAAAGAAGTTCAAGGCTTTGAAGGAATCCAAAAGAAAGGGCAGTGGTGGCAAGAAAATTTTGAAGTACACGGGACAAAAGTTTCTGATCCAGTAGTGGCCGATAATCATTTTGCAGTAACGTTTTGGATGGATACTACGCATAAACCTAGCGGTCAGCGATCTCAAATGAATGAGATCGCAGTGTACCAAGTTAAAGAAGGGAAAATCTGGCGAGAGCAGTTCTTCTATAATACCGAGGAGTAGTTTCTAGTCTCAGTTAGTTTTCAGTCTCAGTTAATAGTAGGCAATTTCATTTGCTCGCAAACTTGCAAATTTGATTAGGAAGTATTTAAAAAAAACTTGATTTTCCGCACTTGATGCGGAAACTTCTAGAATCTTTCTTGATAATATTTAAAATCTCGCTTTCGCGAAAGCGAGATTAACATAAACCTTATTCACCGTAAACTGCCACTGCGACTGTAAACTAATACCTATCTTTGCAGCCTTAAAAATCAGTAAGAAACATGCTTGTAGAGACAGCTACAAAATCAGTCGCATTTTATACTTTAGGTTGTAAACTTAATTTCAGTGAAACCAGTACCATCGCACGTTCTTTTAAACAAGAAGGTTTTGATAAGGTAGACTTTGAAGAAAAGGCAGATATTTATGTAATCAATACCTGCAGTGTTACTGAAAATGCTGATAAGCGTTTTAAATCTATAGTTAAGAAAGCGCAGAAATCAAATGATGATGCTTTTGTAATCGCAGTAGGTTGTTATGCGCAATTGAAACCTGAAGAACTGGCCGCTGTTGATGGAGTTGATCTGGTTTTAGGAGCTACAGAAAAGTTTAAAATCACCGATTATCTTAATCAGCTGTCTAAAGAAGAACCAACGCAGGTGCATTCTTGCGAGATCAATGAAGCCGATTTTTATGTAGGATCGTATTCCATAGGAGATCGCACTAGAGCTTTTCTTAAAGTTCAAGACGGTTGTGATTACAAATGTACCTATTGCACCATACCGCTAGCTCGTGGGATTTCTCGTAGTGATACTTTAGAAAATGTGATGGATAATGCTCGTAAAATAAGTGAGCAAGGCATCAAAGAAATCGTTCTTACAGGAGTTAACATAGGCGATTATGGAAAGGGCGAGTTCGGTAATAAACGACATGAGCATACTTTTCTAGATTTAGTACATGCGCTGGATACGGTAAAAGGTATTGAGCGTTTACGTATTTCTTCTATCGAGCCTAATTTATTGAAGAACGAGACTATAGAATTTGTCTCAGGAGCAAATGCTTTTGTGCCACATTTTCATATTCCGTTGCAGGTAGGTAATAACGAGTTGCTCGGTAAAATGAAGCGTCGTTACAATCGAGAATTGTACACTGATCGAGTGAGTAAGATTAAAGAAGTAATGCCCGATTGTTGTATAGGAGTAGATGTGATTGTAGGTTTCCCTGGCGAGACTGACGACCATTTTCTGGATACCTATAATTACTTGAGTAACTTAGATATTTCTTATCTACACGTTTTTACTTATTCTGAGCGTGAGAATACGCCAGCAGCGACTATGGAAGGAGCAGTTCCTTTAAAAGTACGCAAGAAACGTTCTAAAATGTTGCGTGGGTTATCTGTAAAAAAACGCCGTGCATTTTATGAAAGCCAGCTAGGTAAAACTAAAACCGTACTGTGGGAAGCCGAAAATAAAGAAGGATTTATTCAAGGTTTTACAGAGAATTATGTAAAAGTAAAAACCTATTGGAATCCAGAGTTAGTTAATCAATTACAAAGCATTCAACTTATTGAAATTGATGAAGATGGTTTGGTGCGAGTTGAAGTTGTAGATTAATCGTTAGAAATCCTTACATCCATAAAAAAATAAATTAAACTTGCAATCGTTATAACTTGCAGTTATTCATAAATTCTAGATGCGTTACTTGTTTCTTCTTATTTTGTTAGGTTCCGCTTTCGCGAAAGCGCAAATAGGAGGACGATCTACCTATCAATTTCTTAATCTGGTTTCAGGTACTAAGCAGGCGGCTTTGGGCGGTAGAGTGCTTACAGGCGTAGATTATGATCCTACTTCAGGGATTTTTAATCCTGCGACCATAAATCCTAAAATGGATAACCAGCTGCAAGTAAATTATGTGAATTATCTAGGTGACGTGAATTACGGGACAGCGAGTTATGCCTATACTTGGGACCGACATGTGCAAACTTTTCACGCTGGTGTGACTTACCTCAATTATGGAACTTTTGATGGGTTTGATGAGCAGGGAAATTCTACAGGAGAATTTGGCGGTAATGAAGTTGCCGTTTCTATGGGTTATGCGTACAACATACCATGGTCAGATTTTTATGTAGGAGCAAATCTCAAATTGATTTCTTCTAAGCTGGATATTTATACTTCTTTTGGAGGAGCAGTAGATTTAGGTGTTCTATATTACAATGAAGATAAAGCAATACGAGCAGCAGTTGTCATGCGCAATTTAGGAACTCAATTCACGCCATATAATGAGATTTATGAAGATTTGCCTTTAGAAATTTCGGCTGGATTTTCTAATACTATGAAAAACTTACCTTTAAGACTTCATGTGACTTTAGAAAACCTGCAACAATGGGATCTGGCTTTTACAAATGAAGCTAATGCGCAAACTGATCTGGACGGTAATGTGATCGAAGACAAGCCTAGCTTTTTCAATAATGCTTTGAGACACACGGTTTTTGGGCTGGAAATTTTCCCTGAGCAAGTTTTTGAAGTGCGATTGGGTTACAGTTTTAGAAGAGCAGAGGAATTACGCATCGATAATACCAGAGCTTTTTCTGGAATAAGTGCAGGATTCTCTCTTAAAATGAATAGATTAAGATTTAGTTATACGCATGCTCGATATACACTGGCATCACACACGAGTCTTTTTGGCGTGAATATAAATTTACAGT
>NZ_MAAX01000146.1 GCF_002162835.1 Nonlabens dokdonensis | reverse complement strand
GAAAAAGAATATTTTTACTAGATAAACTATATGTCTTATAATTACAGGAACTAATAATTATTATTAAAAAGATTAAAAACGTGTATCTATTAATATTTTCCATAATTGTAGTATTTGATTTTTTCGCGAAATTTTTATTTCTATAGAGAATATAAGCAGGTAATTGAAGGTCTTCGTAGAAATTTTTATCATTGTCAGAAAATTTATGAGGTGCATTGTCTCGAGTACCATCTAGTCTACCTATATGCACGGTTCCTTTATTATTTATAGATGGTTAAGTATGAACACATTTACGATTTTTTCTTCTACGATATAGTGAATACCATAGGGAAATCTTTTTAGATGCGAGATTCTAACTTCTTTATACCTCTTTTGAAAATGTAAAGGATGTAATCTCAGATAAAATTTTTTTTCCAAAAATTCCAAATGAAATTAATCGCAAATGGTGTCAGAGACGATCTTGTAATGTCTTTTTGCTTTTATAAAGTCGTCTAAAGCTTCTTCATCAAACATAATTTGATAAGACATTATCTGCTAGTTTGCTTTCGGAATTCTTCTTCGGAAATATAATCAAGTTCACCGATCTTATGATTTTGCAGTTTTTTATCTATCATGAGTTTGTACTCATCATTAAGCTCAGAACAATTTGCTTTATCCTTAAGGATGTCCTCCATGTAGTTTTTAAGGTTTCTACCTTCCTTTTCTGCCTGAATAGATAAAATAGCGATGGTATCCCTATCTAGATTTAACTCTTTTCTTTTTTTATCTCCTGACATTATTCTCTTTCTTATTATAAATAACGTAAATTAATTCCACCTACTTTTATCATCCACATCCCATTCCTCATCGTCTTCCGTCTTTTTATCTTGATTAAAATTAAATTTACTCAAGTCTTTTTTTCTATAACGAGTCCAAATAAACAATGGCATGATCACAAAAAATATGAATAGTGTGGCAAGTCCTATTGCTTTGTGACCAGCAGCGGCATCGCCTTGATCAATGGTATAGAAACCATAAGCGATAGTAGCTAACGCTCCCAACAATAACAGTCCTAAAAATTTTAAAAAATCCATACCTTCAGTTTAACTAGCAAAAAACGTTCTACTGTTTTATGCTTTTTTATTCAAGACCACACTACTCGCTTGTGCTGTACACATTACGGTTAAGTCTGCAATGTTTACATGTGGTGGTCGTGTTACAGCAAATAAAATAACATCGGCAACGTCTTGAGGCTGGAGCGCTTGGTATCCTTGATACACTTTCTCTGCTCTTTGCGTATCTCCTTTAAATCGCACCTCACTAAAATTAGTCTCTACAAGTCCAGGATTAACAGCTCCTACTCTTATGCCGTATGGATTCAAATCCAGTCGCATACCTGTAGTAATCGCATCTACAGCGTGCTTAGAACCACAATACACATTTCCATTAGGATAAACTTCCTTACCTGCGGTAGAACCTATATTGATCACATGACCGCTTTTTCGTTCTCGCATTTGCGGAATAATCGTATGGCTCACATAAAGCAATCCCTTTACATTAATATCCATCATGGCATCCCAGTCTTCAACGCTACCTTTATCGATAGGATCTAATCCATGAGCATTTCCAGCATTGTTGATGAGCACATCAATGGTATCAAATGGAGCTTCTTTAAGACTACCTATTTTTTGTTTAACAAGTTCTTGATTTCGTACATCAAAATCAAGGGTTTCCACTGGTACAACTTCCGATAGTTCTTGCTTTAGTTCTGCTAATTTTTTTGTGTTCCTACCACAAAGAACTAAGGCAAAATTATTTTGAGAAAGTAATCGCGCTGTTGCTAAACCTATTCCGCTGGTAGCGCCTGTAATCAATGCTGTTTTCATATCCGTGCTTTCCACAAAAATAAGTAAAAGCGATTTGTAAAATGTTGGATTTATGTTACGCTTTCGCGAAAGCGGATACGTTAACAATCGATAACATAAAATCCAGCATCTTTCAAGGATTTAAAGAGTCTTGGCTTTAAATTTGGTAGTTACAGAATCGCCGTGAATTTTAACGGCATTTAAACAGTTCAATCTTTGTTGATTGGGCATTTTTGTAGAAGAACTATTTAAGAAAGTATAGGTATGGAGCAACAAAGCACTCAAATAGATATTGCTAGTATTAATGAAAAAGTCGCTCAAGAAAGTCAGTTTGTAGACTTACTTGTGAACGAGATGAACAAGGTGATCGTGGGACAGCAGTACATGGTAGAACGACTTCTTATAGGTTTATTAGGTCGTGGACACATCTTGCTAGAAGGTGTTCCTGGACTGGCAAAAACACTTGCCATAACCACGCTCTCTAAAGCAGTAAGCGGCTCGTTTTCTAGAATACAGTTTACACCAGATCTACTTCCGGCTGATGTTGTGGGAACACTTATCTACAACATGAAAGATGGGGAATTCAACATTAAGAAAGGACCTATTTTTGCCAACTTTGTTCTAGCAGATGAGATCAACCGTGCGCCGGCCAAAGTGCAAAGTGCTTTACTAGAAGCCATGCAAGAAAAGCAAGTAACCATAGGCGATGAAACCTTCAAGTTACAAAAGCCATTCTTAGTAATGGCAACGCAAAACCCTGTAGACCAAGAAGGAACTTACCCATTGCCAGAAGCGCAAATGGACCGTTTTATGTTAAAAACAGTAATCGATTATCCTACTATAAGTGACGAGCAGTTTATCATGCGAGCAAATCTTAAAAAAGAATTTGCGGCGGCAAATCCTGTAGTGTCTGTAGAGCAAATTTTACGAGCACAAGATGCAGTAGAAATTGTCTACATGGATGAGAAGATTGAGAAGTATATTCTCGATATCATTTTTGCAACTCGTTATCCAGAGAAATATAACCTGGCTGACTTAAAACCTTTGATTTCCTTCGGAGCATCGCCTCGTGGATCTATTAACCTTGCCAAAGCCGCAAAATGTTACGCATTTATCAAGCGACGTGGTTATGTAGTTCCTGAAGATGTGCGCGCCGTAGTACTAGATGTATTGCGTCACAGAATAGGTATAACCTATGAAGCCGAAGCAGAAAACTACACAACAGAAGATATCGTAAACAAAATTGTGAACACGATAGAGGTACCGTAAATAGTTAACTTAATCAATAAATCAAATGTCAGTTCGAGCGATAGTCGAGAACATTTTGATATCCAAATTTAAATTGATGCTTAAAAATCTGTTTCTTATCGTAATGATGATGACCTGCTTTTTGTCTTTCGGACAACAAAGCAACTTTAGCATAGAAGCAAATTTCCCGTATACTTTTGGAGACAATTTTGTAGATGAAGGTTACAATGGTGCAATAGACATAGGATTGAAGTATAAATTTGCTTCATACGATATCGTAGACCTAGGTGCATCTTTAAATGCAGGTGCTTTTTATAGAGATGACAGCAGATTTGACGGTGCGCCAGATGTTAATGGAACTGCGATTCTTTTTCAGCCTAGAGTGTATGCCTCATTTAAAATTAATGGAGCGCCACGTTTTCATCCTATGGTGGGATTAGGTTATTCCTTTTTTGCGTTTCATATAGAAGAGAAGAATTTTGCAGGAGCCAACTTTCAAGAAAACAGTTCTGATGACGGAATTAACTTAAACCTAGCGGTTGCTTATGATATAGCGGCAAAATGGTTTTTACAATTGCAATATGATTATGTGAGACTAAATGCGCGAGACGTGCGTAAAACATCTTATAACCAAAACGCAAATATCCTAAAGGCAGGAATAGGCTATAGATTTTAAAAATCAAAGATCAATAATAAATTAACAAGTGAACACACAAGAACTCCTTAAAAAAGTACGTAAAATCGAGATCAAAACTCGTCGTTTGAGCGATGCTGTTTTTGGTGGCGAGTACCATAGTGCTTTTAAAGGACGCGGAATGACTTTTAGTGAAGTGCGCCAGTATCAATTTGGTGATGATGTGCGCAACATAGACTGGAATGTTACCGCTCGCTATTCTGAGCCTTACATAAAAGTATTTGAAGAAGAGCGCGAGTTGACCTTAATGCTGGTGGCTGACATAAGTGGTTCTACCCTTTTTGGGACACAAGAACAGCTCAAAAAAGAGATTATTACAGAGTTATGCGCCACGCTAGCATTTAGCGCCATGCAAAACAATGATAAAGTAGGATTATTGCTGTTTTCTGATCAGGTAGAACTATTTATTCCGCCTAAAAAAGGAAAATTTCACATTCTTAGAATCATAAGAGAATTACTCGAGTTTAAAGCTAAAGGAAAAGGTACTGACGTTGCTGGTGCTTTAAAATTTCTCGCAGGAGTTTTAAAGAAAAAAGCCATCGTATTTGTGATGTCAGATTTCATGAGTACCGATTATAAAAAGACCTTACAAATTGCAGGTCGCAAACACGATGTTACCGGTATAAGAGTTTATGACAAGCGTGAGACTGAAATGCCTAAAATGGGGCTCGTACAGTTCTTAGATCAAGAAACAGGTAAATCGCAGTTAATCAACACGAGTTCTAAATCTGTACGTACTAAATATGCTGCGTATCATAAAGAATGTGCTGCATACTTTAAAGAAGCGTTTACCAGGTCAGATGCTGGTGCAATAGATCTAGAAACTCAAGAAAATTACACTAAAAAACTATTAGGATACTTTAAAGCAAGATGATAAAAAAACTCCTTTACATATCATTTCTATTATGCGCTGTCTTATCTCAAGCACAAGAGCCTACTACTGAAAAAAAAGAAGTAGAAACTAAGGTAGATCGAGATCTTATAAAAATAGGTGAAGAGGTGCAACTAGGCATAAGTGTAGACGCTGAGTTAGGTGATCTCATCATTTTTCCAGAGCAACAAACGATGGGCGCGATGGAAGTCATCAATAGTTATCCAGTAGACAGCTTAAAAATAGCCGATAAAATACGACTATTTAAAAAGTATGGTATCACACAGTTTGACTCTGGTGATTACTGGGTACCACGTCTTGAAATTCTCAAAAACGCAAGAAGATTGCAGTCCGATTCCATTCTTGTGAGTGTGCGAGAGGTTGTTGTAGATACTACTAAACAAGGCATGTTTCCGATTAAAGATTCAGTAGAGATTGAAGATCGTTCAAAAGGTTCTTACGGCTGGATGTGGTGGTTATTGCTTTTAATTCCTGTGGTGATTGCTGTTGTTTTGCTTTCGCGAAAGCGGGAACAAAAAACCTATGAAGAAACCTTACAACCTTATGAATGGACGCAATACCGTTTGCAAAAGTTAGACGAAAGCGGCTATCTAGAAAACCGTAACTGGAAAGAATATTAT
>NZ_MAAX01000147.1 GCF_002162835.1 Nonlabens dokdonensis | reverse complement strand
TGCGTAGCGCTGTAGTAAAAGCTATTAAAAATGATATTTCAATATATGCGATACACACTGCGCTTGATGTCGCAAAAGGTGGCGTGAGCTATAGAATGGCTCAAGAAATGGGTTTGAAAAACGTGCACACTTTGATACCTAAATCGCAACTCATTAAAAAACTGGTCACCTATGTACCTTGTGACCATACCGCACAAGTTAAAAAAGCTCTATTCACAGCTGGCGCTGGACAGTTAGGCAATTATTCAGAATGTAGTTTCACACAAAATGGATCTGGTACGTTTAAAGGCAATGAAGAGAGCAATCCTCAATTAGGCGAAAAATTAGTGTTAGAAGAAGTAGGGGAAAACGCGCTATCGGTGACGTTTTTACCTCATTTAGAAACACGAGTTATTCAAGCTTTAGTTCAATCTCACCCATATGAAGAGGTATCTTATGAGATTACAACCTTAGAAAACTCCTATCAAAACATAGGAATGGGCGTAATAGGTGAATTAAGTGAAGAGCTAAGTGTAGAAGATTTTCTAGGTAAAACTAAATCTGTTTTTAAAACAGGAGTGATAAGAAGCTCGCTTTCGCGAAAGCGTAACATTAAAAAAGTCGCTCTATTAGGAGGTTCTGGAGCTTTTGCAATAAAAAACGCCTTACAATCTGGGGCTGATGCCTACATTACTGCAGACTTAAAATACCATGATTTTTTCCAAGGGCAAGACATTCTTCTATGTGATGTGGGACATTATGAAAGCGAGCAGTTTACAAAAAACATTTTACATGAATATCTTACAGAAAAATTTAGTAATTTTGCAGTCCTTTGTGCAAAAGCGCGAACAAACCCAGTTAATTATTATTAAAAGATGGCAAAAAAGACCGAGGCTACTGTAGAAGACAAGTTAAGAGAGCTTTACAATCTACAATTAATCGACTCTAGAGTAGATGAAATACGTAATGTACGTGGTGAACTACCTTTAGAAGTACAAGATCTTGAAGATGAAGTTGAAGGATTAAAAACTCGTATGTCTAAGTTAGACGCTCATACTGAAGAACTTTCTCAAAAAGTAAAAGATAAAAAGAACTTAATAGAAGAGTCTAAAACTTTGATTGCTAAGTATAGTGAGCAACAAAAAAATGTGCGCAATAATCGTGAATTCAACTCTCTATCTAAAGAAATTGAATTCCAAGAACTAGAAATAGAACTTGCCGAAAAGCACATACGTGAATTTAAAGCTCAAATTGAACAACAAAAAGAGGTTGTTGATAAAAGCAAAGAACGTCTAGCTGACAGAACAGATCACTTGAAACACAAAAAATCTGAACTTACAGAGATTCTTGAAGAAACTCAAAAAGAAGAAAATGCTCTTCTTAAAATGAGTGAAGATCATGCAGCTTCTATAGAGCCTAGATTAATTAAAGCATATACTCGTATAAGGACTAATGTAAAGAATGGACTTGCTGTAGTACCTATAGAAAGAGGTGCCTCTGGAGGTTCTTACTTTACAATTCCGCCACAAGTTCAAGTTGAGATCGCTAGTCGTAAAAAAATCATTACTGATGAGCATTCTGGACGTATTTTAGTAGATGCGGCTCTAGCTCAAGAACAAGTAGAAGAAATGGAAAAAGTTTTTGCTAAGCTATAATTTATAGTAAATTATAATAGTACTTAAAGTCCCGTAATCTTTATTGATTATGGGATTTTTATTTAACCCTTTTTTAATAGCCTGATCTATATAAGCTACATACTTTTACTTTCTAATTGATAATAAATTAAAACATGAAATTTCTAACGTTTTTTGTAATGATGCTACTTGCATCCACATGCAACGATCAAAAACAAGTAGAAGAAACAGCCATAAACACTGATCCTATTCAAGTTCCTCTTCAAGATGGTATGAAACGAGCCTATTTTGCTAGTGGATGTTTTTGGTGTGTAGAAGAGATTTATGAAGGAGTAAAAGGTGTTGAAGAATCCATTTCTGGATATTCTGGTGGACACACAAAAAATCCTACCTATGAAGATAGTAACACAGGTAAAACAGGACATGCTGAAGCTAATGAAATCATATACGACCCAACAAAGGTTTCTTTTAAAACATTAGTAGACGTTTATTTTGCCTCTCAAAATATTGAACAAGTTAATGGTCAAGGTCCAGATATAGGTTCTCAATACAGAAGCATTATTTTCTATCAAAATGATACAGAGAAAAAAGTAATTGAAAATAAAATAGCAGCACTAACTAAAGAAGGTTACAAAGTGGCTGCTGAAGTAAAACCTTTTCAAAAATTCTGGATCGCCGAAGATTATCATCAAGATTATGCAAAATTACATCCTAATCAAGGTTATATAAGAGGTGTCTCTATACCTAGGTTTAAAAAGTTTGCTGCCAAAATGCCCGAGATCATTAAGGAAAGTGCTCGACATTAATTGAAAGCTCCAAAATAATAACATACGTAAACGAGTGATAAAACACTCAACACCGTAATTCCCAAAAGAGATATCAACCTCATAATTAAATGTGGTCTATGCTCTTCTGGGAATTCTTTTCTTACAACAAGTTGGTAATTAAGCACAGCTACAATAGGAGCAAATAGAAAAGATAATATAGTTGCTACATCTACAATTAAAAGAAATCCCTGAGGATTGCCATTTAAAAAATAACAAATAGAAAAACCGCCTATAGCAGTAATCGTTAGTGCACACAAGTACCATTGTTCACCAGCTTCCTTGCTTTTAAAAAACAACACCTCACTAGTGCGTTTTAATGCTCTGGAATACCCATCTAGTACTCCTATGCTAGTTCCATACATAATACAGAATGCAGCAATTGCAATTATATAATAAGCCCATTCACCTATGGCGCTTGTAAAAAGATTGATGACTTGATTTGCAAAGCCAGCACTACTAGAAATTATGACTGTATCAGTACCATAAACAAGCATAGCTCCTAAAGCTAGAAAAAGTACAGCGAGAACAGCGCTTATTCCATATCCTAGCGCAAATTCATTTGTAGACTCTTTTACAGTTGCTTTATAACCACTTATTTTTTGTTTCTCTAGAGTCCATAGACTATTCCAGGTACTTAAATCTACCGCAGTAGGCATCCATCCTAAAAGTGCAATACCAAAGGGAATAGTACTTAATGACCATAATTCTGGAGCATTGAATTGTTCAGAAGTGATTACATCATCTTTGGAAAAGGTCATGATAAATGCAACGGTCACACATATAATCATAGCTATACCTACCACTTTTATAAACTGATCTAGGAATTTGTATTTACCTAATGCCAAAATCAAATAACAAGATCCTATAATTAATAAAAGAGGTAAAAATGTATAACCTACATCTTCCATTTGAAACAATTCTTTCATAAATACCGCTGTAACTTGAAATACAGCTGCACTAACAAAAAATAAGCTTACTATCATCACCATAAAATAGGACCATATTGCCCATTTACCTAATCGCTTGTAACCGTCTATCAAGCTTTCATTACTACCTGCGGCATATCTGGTCCCATATTCAAAAAATGGATACTTGAGAATGTTGATAATTATAATCGCTCCTAAAAATCCATAACCGTATAGCATTCCTGCACGTGTGCTTTGAACTAGATGACTAACACCTATAGCCGTACTGGCAAATAATATTCCAGGACCTAGAACCTTAAATAGTTTATTCATAAAGGCAAGATAGATAATTATTAAAATTGTTATGATAGTTTCGCTTTCGCGAAAGCGAGATAAAAATAATCACAAAACTATAGCGATATAGTTTTAATTTAAGATTAATAATTATAGAATTGCTTGTTTATGACTAAAAAATAATTATGTTTGTTACTCTATGTTAAACAATAATAATTTCAGAACTAATAATAATCTGCCCAAAAGGTAGGTAGTCTCTGATGTATAAAATATTCAAAAGGTCTACTTAAACGGTAGGCCTTTTTTCATTTAAAAAATAAGTAATATGTGTGGTATTGTAGGTGTTTTTGAACTGAAAAAAGACAGTTCAGAGCAAAGAGAAAAAATTTTAGAAATGTCCAAAATCATAAGACATAGAGGTCCTGACTGGTCTGGAATCTATTGTGGTGACAAGGCTATACTTGCCCATGAACGACTAACAATTGTAGATCCTCAATCTGGAGGACAACCCTTATACAGTGAAGATAAGAGTATTATACTTGCGGTAAATGGAGAGATTTACAACCATCAAGACATAAGAAGTAAATATCCCGATTATGCTTTTAAAACAAAATCAGATTGCGAGGTGATACTTGCGTTGTACCAAGATAAAGGCGTAGACTTTCTTGATGAGCTTACAGGCATGTACGGCTTTGCACTTTATGACAGTGTAAAAGATGTATTCCTTTGTGCGAGAGATCATCAAGGAATTATACCACTGTACTATGGAACAGATGACATGGGGCAATTTTATGTTGCAAGTGAGCTCAAAGCACTAGAAGGAACTTGTAATGAAATAGCGCCCTTTCCTCCTGGTCATTACTATTACAGTGAAGATAATAGCTTTACAAAATGGTATGATCGAGAGTGGAAAAATTATGATACGGTAAAAAACAATACCAGCTCTGTCTCAGATCTTAAAAAAGCTATGGAAGATTCTGTACACAGACATCTTATGAGTGATGTTCCTTATGGAGTCTTACTTTCTGGCGGGCTAGATAGCTCCATAGTAAGTGCCGTTGCAAAGAAATATGCTGCTAAGCGTGTAGAATCTGGAGACCATAAAGATGCCTGGTGGCCGCAGTTACACTCGTTTGCTATAGGACTAGAAGGAAGTCCAGATTTAGAAGCGGCTCAAAAGGTGGCAGATCATATAGGTACTGTGCATCATAGCGTTAACTTCACCATTCAAGAAGGCTTAGATGCCATTAAGGATGTAGTTTATTTTCTAGAAACCTATGATGTGACTACTATCAGAGCATCAACACCTATGTATTTGCTGGCTCGTGTGATTAAATCTATGGGAATCAAAATGGTACTTTCGGGAGAAGGTAGTGATGAAATTTTTGGCGGATATTTATACTTTCACAAAGCACCTAATGCAGAGGAGTTTCATAAAGAAACAGTACGCAAACTTGATACTTTACATCTTTATGACAACCTAAGAGCAAATAAATCCTTAGCCGCTTGGGGAATTGAAGGTCGTGTACCTTTTCTTGACAAAGAATTTATTGATGTCGCAATGAAACTTAATCCACAAGATAAAATGTGCGGTAATGGAAAAATGGAAAAACATATTTTAAGAGAAGCATTTGAGGATTACCTGCCAGAAAGTGTCGCATGGAGGCAGAAAG
>NZ_MAAX01000122.1 GCF_002162835.1 Nonlabens dokdonensis | reverse complement strand
CAAGCATCATATACACTGAGTTAAACCCTTGTTGGTCCTCTCTAATGTTTTTCATTGATAATTCTGTAAGCTGTGCATTAGTCGCAGTCCAAACATCAATTACCTGATTGTATCGTTCATTTTGAGTAATAAGACCCATTCCATAGTTACCACGTATGGCATCTACCTTAGTATTTGCCTCATCAATCATAGATTGCTTCTCTGCTGGAATCATAATATCTCCAAGTGAGAAAGACAATCCACCACGGAATGCAAATCCGTAACCTAAGTCCTTAATTTCATCAAGGAAAGCAGCTGTTCTTGGAACATCTGTCACTTTAAGAATATCTCCGATAATATCTCTAAGAGCTTTCTTAGTTAATACTTCATTGATATATCCTGCCTCATCTGGAACCTTTTGATTAAAAATTACTCGGCCAGCAGTTGTTTCAATGATCTCGGCTTTATAAGAACCATCACCTTGAAGTAGATTGATTCTACATTTAACCGGAGCATTAATATCTACACGTTTCTCATTAAAAGCAATTACTAATTCTTCTGGTCCATAAAAAGTAAGTCCTTCACCCTTCACTATGTGTCCAGGTTCTGATCTACGTAATTTAGTCATATAATAAAGACCCAATACCATGTCCTGAGAAGGAACGGCGATAGGGCTACCGTTAGCAGGGTTCAAAATGTTGTGAGATGCGAGCATCAACAACTGACATTCTAAAATTGCCTCTGGTCCAAGTGGCAAGTGTACCGCCATCTGGTCACCATCAAAGTCGGCATTAAATGCCGTACATACTAATGGGTGCAACTGAATCGCTTTACCTTCAATCAACTTAGGTTGAAATGCTTGAATACCAAGTCTGTGAAGTGTAGGAGCACGGTTTAACATAACTGGATGTCCCTTCAGAACGTTTTCCAAGATATCCCAAACTACAGGCTCTTTTTTATCTATGATTTTCTTAGCTGACTTTACAGTCTTTACAATACCACGCTCAATAAGTTTACGGATTACAAAAGGCTTATAAAGCTCAGCAGCCATATCTTTAGGGATACCACACTCATATAATTTAAGCTCTGGTCCCACAACGATTACCGAACGTGCTGAATAATCCACACGCTTACCTAGTAAGTTCTGACGGAAACGTCCTTGCTTACCTTTAAGGGAATCTGATAATGATTTTAATGGTCTGTTAGAATCTGTTTTAACAGCACTAGATTTTCTTGTATTATCAAGAAGTGAATCTACCGCTTCTTGCAACATACGTTTCTCGTTACGAAGAATTACTTCTGGAGCTTTAATCTCCATCAATCTCTTCAAACGATTGTTACGTATAATTACACGACGGTAAAGATCATTTAAATCAGATGTTGCAAAACGACCACCATCTAGCGGTACTAATGGACGTAATTCTGGTGGTATAACTGGCACCACTTTCATGATCATCCACTCAGGCTTGTTCTCACGACGCTCATTAGAATCTTTTAAAGCCTCTACTACTTGTAGACGTTTTAAGGCCTCTGTTTTACGCTGCTTAGACGTCTCGTTGTTAGCTTTATGTCTTAAATCATAAGATAATGACTCTAGATCAATGCGTTGTAATAACTCTATCAAACACTCTGCACCCATCTTAGCGATGAATTTATTAGGGTCTGAATCTTCTAAATATAAATTCTCTTGAGGTAAACTATCTAAAATATCAAGATATTCCTCTTCTGTAAGAAAGTCTAATTTTTGTACCTCTTCACCTTCGGCATTTTTTGCAATACCAGGCTGAATTACTACATATCTTTCGTAATAAATGATCATATCTAGCTTCTTAGATGGAAGTCCAAGTAGATATCCTATTTTGTTAGGTAAACTACGGAAATACCATATGTGTGCAACTGGCACAACAAGATTGATATGTCCTATACGATCACGTCTTACTTTCTTCTCTGTAACCTCTACACCACATCGGTCACATACGATACCTTTGTAACGTATACGCTTATATTTTCCACAAGCACATTCATAATCCTTAACAGGACCAAAAATGCGTTCACAGAAAAGACCATCCCTTTCAGGTTTGTGCGTACGATAGTTAATCGTTTCTGGTTTTAACACCTCACCTCTTGACTCTGCAAGAATTGCTTCAGGAGATGCAAGACCGATGGAAATTTTTGAAAATTTCTTTTGTGTTGGGTTCTCTTTATGTCTAGCCATAATAATGGTACTATTTTTAGTTTAAAGTAATGAGGTTTCTAAGAGTTCCGCTTTCGCGAAAGCGGAACAAGTATCCATCCTCACAGAAAAATTAATCCTCAAGTCTTAGATCTAATCCTAGACCTTTCAACTCGTGCATCAATACGTTAAATGATTCTGGAAGACCAGGCTCTGGCATAGGCTCACCTTTTACGATTGCTTCGTAAGTTTTTGCTCTACCTATAACATCATCTGATTTCACAGTCAAGATTTCACGTAGAGTACTAGAAGCACCGTATGCTTCAAGTGCCCAAACCTCCATCTCTCCAAAACGCTGACCACCGAACTGTGCTTTACCACCTAGTGGCTGTTGCGTAATCAATGAGTATGGACCTATAGAACGTGCGTGCATCTTGTCATCTACCATGTGACCGAGTTTAAGCATATAGATAATACCTACAGTTGCAGGTTGATCAAAACGCTCACCAGTACCACCGTCATATAGATACGTATGACCAAATCTTGGGATACCAGCCTCGTCAGTATATCCATTTATCTGATCTAGGGTTGCACCGTCAAAGATAGGAGTGGCAAATTTCTTACCTAATTTCTCACCTGCCCAACCTAGTACTGTTTCATAAATCTGACCAATGTTCATACGAGAAGGTACACCAAGTGGATTCAATACGATATCTACAGGTGTTCCATCCTCTAAGAATGGCATATCTTCCTGACGTACAATACGCGCAACAATACCTTTGTTACCGTGACGACCTGCCATCTTATCTCCTACTTTAAGTTTACGTTTTTTAGCGATGTAAACTTTAGCAAGCTTGATAATACCAGCTGGAAGTTCATCTCCTACTGAGATAGTAAACTTCTCGCGACGTAATGATCCTTGAAGATCATTCTCTTTGATCTTATAGTTGTGTAATAAGTCTGCAACCATCTCATTCACTTCAGTGCTTGTAGTCCAAGTACCAGACGTTAAATGAGTAAAGTCATCCACAGAATTCAACATCTTAAGAGTATATTTTTTACCTTTAGGAAGAACTTCTTCACCTAAATCGTTAAATACACCTTGAGAAGTTTTACCACTTACTATTTCAAATAATTTTTCAATTAATCTTTCTTGAAGAGCATCAAATTTAGCTTGATATTTTTGTTCTAATCTAGCTATATCTTCTTTATCTTGAGCTCTCTTTCTTTTGTCTTTAACTGCTCGAGAAAACAACTTTTTATCGATAACAACACCTCTCAATGAAGGAGAAGCTTTTAAGGAAGCATCTTTTACATCGCCTGCTTTATCACCGAATATAGCTCTAAGAAGCTTTTCTTCTGGAGTAGGATCAGATTCTCCTTTAGGAGTAATCTTTCCAATTAAAATATCACCAGGTTTTACTTCTGCACCGATACGTATCATACCGTGCTCATCAAGATTAGCTGTTGCTTCTTCACTTACGTTAGGAATATCTGCAGTAAGCTCTTCATTTCCTAATTTTGTATCTCTTACTTCAAGAGAATACTCATCAACATGTATAGATGTGAAGATATCTTCACGAACAACTTTTTCAGAAATAACAATCGCATCCTCAAAGTTATACCCTTTCCAAGGCATAAACGCAACTTTCATATTTCTACCTAAAGCTAATTCTCCAGCTTCAGTTGCATAACCTTGACAAAGAACTTGACCTTTATTAACTCTATCTCCTTTAACAACTATAGGTTTTAAGGTGATACTTGTTCCCTGATTTGTTTTACGGAATTTAATAAGGTTATAAGAAGTGTCTTCTGGCTCAAAACTTACAAGTGACTCTCTTTCTGTGCGATCATAACGTATAACTATTTTCTGTGAATCTACGTATACAACCTCACCATCACCTTCTGCATTTATTAAAACTCTAGAATCGGTTGCTACTTGTCTTTCTAGACCAGTTCCTACTATAGGTGCATCAACTCTTAATAATGGTACTGCCTGACGCATCATGTTAGATCCCATCAATGCACGGTTTGCATCATCATGTTCTAAGAAAGGAATCAATGATGCCGATATAGAAGCAATTTGATTAGGTGCAACGTCAGCATAGGCAACCTCATTAGTTTCTACTACTGGAAAATCACCTTCCATACGTGCGATTACCTTATCTTGGTCTATTTTACCATCTGATAGTGGTAAGTTAGCTTGAGCTATGTGTAATCCTTCTTCTTCTTCTGCACTTAAATAAATAGGCTCATCATTCAAGTTAACCACCCCATTCTCTACTTTACGATATGGAGTTTCAATGAATCCCATTCCATTTACTTTAGCAAAAACTGCAAGTGAAGAGATCAATCCAATGTTAGGGCCTTCAGGAGTTTCAATAGGACAAAGACGACCATAGTGAGTATAATGAACATCACGAACCTCAAACCCAGCTCTTTCTCTTGATAAACCACCTGGTCCAAGTGCTGATAACCTACGCTTATGAGTAATCTCTGCTAATGGATTTGTTTGATCCATAAATTGAGAAAGCTGATTTGTTCCAAAGAATGAGTTAATTACAGAAGACAAAGTCTTTGCGTTAATCAAGTCAATAGGAGTAAATACTTCATTATCTCTAACGTTCATTCGCTCACGAATGGTACGAGCCATACGAGCTAATCCTACTCCAAATTGTTGAGACAACTGCTCTCCAACGGTACGCACACGGCGATTAGATAGGTGATCAATATCATCAATCTCCGCTTTAGAGTTGATTAACATGATCAAATGTTTAATTATAGTAATGATATCCTCTTTGGTAAGCACTTGCTTATCCATAGCTATATCAAGACCTAATTTTTTATTCATTCTGTAACGACCTACTTCACCTAAATTATATCTCTGATCAGAGAAAAATAATTTATCGATGATACCACGCGCAGTTTCTTCATCTGGCGGCTCAGCGTTACGTAATTGTCTATAAATATGTTCTACCGCTTCTTTTTCAGAATTGGTAGGATCTTTTTGTAAAGTATTATGAATTATGGCATAATCTGCAGACATGTTATCTTCTTTATGAAGAAGAATTGTTTTAGCCTGAGATTCTAGGATTTCATCGATATGTTCTTTTTCTAAAATCGTATCACGATCAAGAACAATCTCATTACGCTCGATAGATACTACTTCACCAGTATCTTCGTCTACGAAATCTTCATGCCAAGTTCTAAGTACACGAGCTGCGAGCTTGC
>NZ_MAAX01000192.1:693-5530 GCF_002162835.1 Nonlabens dokdonensis | reverse complement strand
AGAGATAAACTCGCTGCTTATTACAATAAGATCGATATGGGTTTAACTAGTGATGACATAATCGTATCTACTGGTGGTAGTGAAGCATTGCTTTTTGCGATGGGAAGCATATGTGATAATGGTGACGAGGTAATCATTCCTGAGCCCTTCTATGCAAATTATAATGGTTTTGCAACGGCAAGCGGTGTTACTGTAAAACCTATCTCGACTAGTATTGAAAATAACTTTGCTTTACCAGCAATAAGTGAATTTGAAAAGCTCATTACCGATAAAACTAAAGCTATACTTATTTGTAACCCAGGAAACCCTACAGGTTATTTGTATACTCAAGAAGAAATGGATCAATTAACAGCGTTAGTTAAGAAGCATGACCTGTTCTTGCTATCTGACGAAGTTTACCGCGAGTTTGCATATGATGGTCGCACACACCTCTCCGTTATGAACCTAAAAGGGCTAGAAGATCACGCCATCATGATCGATTCTGTTTCAAAAAAATATAGTATGTGTGGTGCACGCATAGGTTGTATGGTTTCTAAGAACAAGGAGGTAATGGCTACCGCAATGAAATTTGCTCAGGCTAGATTGAGTCCACCTACTTTTGCACAAATTGCAGCAGAGGCAGCATTAGAAACAAAGCAAGAATATTTTGATGATGTTATTGTTGAATATATTGAACGTAGAGATATTCTAATAAAAGGCCTTAAAGAAATTGAAGGTGTAAAAGTGGCAAATCCAGGTGGTGCATTTTATTGTGTGGCACAGTTGCCAGTAGAAGATACCGATGTATTTGCACAGTGGATGCTTGAGAATTTTGACCTAGACGGTGAAACCATCATGGTTGCCCCTGCTGCTGGATTTTACAGTACACCAGGAATGGGGAAAAACCAAATAAGAATAGCATACGTTCTTGAGAAAGAATCTCTTAAAAGAGCAGTACGCATTTTAGATCAAGCTTTAAAGGCCTATAATGCATGATAGAAATTAAACAACATTTTCCTCTTAAGAAGTTCAATACTTTTGGTATATCCGCTTTCGCGAAAGCGTACACAGTAGTAGCATCTCTTCAACAACTTAAAGAAGTACTAGGCTATTATTATGACACTTCTATATTTCTTTTAGGTGGCGGAAGCAATATGTTGTTGATCAACGATATTCAAAAACCTGTCGTTCATGTATTATTAAAAGGTATCGAGATTATTAAAAACGATGGTAGCGATACTTATTTAAAAGTAATGGCTGGTGAAAACTGGCACGACTTTGTTCTGTACTGCATAAAGAACAATCTAGCTGGTATTGAGAATCTTTCTTTGATACCGGGAAATGTTGGGACTTCACCTATTCAAAATATCGGTGCTTATGGTGTGGAGCTGAAAGATGTTTTTTACAGCTGTGATGTCATTGATATAAAATCGCTTGAAGAAAAAACACTTTCTCTAGGCGATTGTAACTTTGGTTATCGCGATTCTATTTTTAAAAATGAAGCGTTAGGAAAATACGTCATCACTTCGGTCACTTTTAAACTTACTAATTTAAATAGACCTAACAATTACCAGTTAAAAACAGATTACGGTGCAATACAAAGTGAGCTAGAAAGGCTTGATGAAACTTTAAGTATTCAAACTGTTTCAAAAGCGGTAATTAATATAAGAAGTAGCAAACTTCCTGACCCTAAAGTCATAGGGAACAGTGGTAGTTTTTTTAAAAATCCTATTATTAAAAGGCCGCTTTATGACGATCTTGTAAGAATGCATCCTGAGATGCCCGCTTATGATGTAGATCATGATCATGTAAAAGTACCAGCAGGATGGTTAATAGATCAGTCTGGTTTTAAAGGTAAACGATATGGAGATGCTGGTATTCACGAGAAGCAAGCTCTCGTTCTTGTAAATTATGGGAATGCTACTGGTCAAGAGATACTTGAGGTAGCTAGAAATATTCAAAAAGCAGTTCTAGATCGTTATGGAATTGCTATCGAAACTGAGGTAAATTTAATAAATGAGTAACTATAAAATAGATTGATAAGTACATCGGTAATTTTGTAAAAAACGATGCTATCTAACCTATTTTCAAAGCTTATCTTTGCATTATGGATTTAAAACTTATTCTTATATCATTTGTTTTATTAGGTCTTGCCTTTGGTGGGATTGCAATTAAAATATGGGGTAAAAAGGACGGTAAATTTGCCGGTACTTGTGCTAGCCAAAGTCCTTATCTTAACAAAAATGGAGAGGCTTGCAGTATGTGTGGCAAACTTCCTGAAGAGCAGGATTGCAAAAACGATCAGGTAAAAGCCTAATTAGTCTTCATGGAAATAAGTGTTTTCTTTTATATACTGGCATCATTTGCCATTGTTAATTGTGTTTACTACTTATTCTTTTCTAACGTAGGTTTTGCAAAAATAACAGCTCCCAAAGGAAAATTAACACAAGCTGTGTCTGTTATAGTTTGCTCAAAAAATGAGCAAGAAAATTTAAAGGTACTCGTCCCATTACTCTTAGAACAAAATCATCCAGACTTTGAGATTATTTTAATTAATGATGCTAGTATAGATGACACTAGAGAGGTCATTGAAAATTTTATGTCTCAAGATCATCGCGTTAAGTTTGTAAACGTGGTGAATAATGAAAGCTTTTGGGGTAATAAAAAGTATGCGCTCACTTTAGGAATTAAAAAAGCGGTAAATGATCATTTAGTCTTCATTGATGCAGATTGTGTTCCTAACAGTAAAGAATGGTTGGCTATTATGGCTAAGCATTTATCTCAAGAAAAAAGCATTGTTTTGGGTTACGGCGGTTATAAAAAAGTAAAGAACTCGTTATTAAACGCTTTAATTCGTTATGAAACCGCATTTACGGCTATTCAATATTTTAGTTATGCTATGCGCGGCAATCCATACATGGGCGTAGGCCGCAATCTTGCCTACACTGCAACGCAATTTTATGAATCTAGCGGATTCATGAGCCACATGAAGGTATTAGGTGGTGATGATGACCTTTTTGTAAATCAATCTGCGACAAATTCTAACACAGCAGTTTCTTTAAATGAAGAATCATTCACTACTAGCCAGCCTAAAACACAGTGGAAAAAATGGTGGAAACAAAAAAAGAGACATATAAATACAGCATCTCATTATAAATGGAAGCATAAATTATTGCTAGGTATATTTTATATCTCCCAAATAGGCTTTTATATTTCAGCAATCTTGGCCTTGATATTTGGAATCAATTGGTTACTTATTTTAGGTATTATTCTCTTTAGATACCTGATTTTTTGGATAGTTATGGGTAAAGGGATGTCTCGCTTTCGCGAAAGCGATATCACCATCCTACTTCCGTTTTTAGAAATTCTATTGATAGGTACACAACTAGCTCTATTTATTTCAAACATGGGACATAGACCAAAACAATGGAACTAGTTAGGTATTCTTATTCATTCGACTACATTATCGTTAACTTTGTAATATGGAAGCAGTAAAAACATCAGTCGCCCCACCTAAAGGAAAACCAAAATGGTTGCGAGTAAAATTACCTGTAGGTCAAAAATATAAAGAGCTAAGAAGTACCGTAGAAAAATACGACCTTCATACCATTTGTACCTCTGGTAGCTGTCCTAACATGGGAGAATGCTGGACTGAAGGAACAGCAACTTTTATGATTTTAGGTAACACTTGTACAAGATCATGTGGTTTTTGTGGTGTTAAAACTGGTCGTCCAGATACTGTGGACTGGGCAGAGCCTGAAAAAGTTGCCCGTTCCATCAAATTAATGGGTATTAAACACGCTGTAATTACTAGTGTAGATCGAGATGACTTAAAAGATATGGGTTCCATAATCTGGAAAGAAACCGTTGCTGCTATACGACGTATGAATCCAGAAACTACTCTTGAAACACTTATCCCAGATTTTCAAGGCAATACAAGAAACATAGATCGTATTGTAGAGGCAAATCCAGAAGTTGTTTCTCATAATATGGAAACAGTACGTCGATTAACTCGCGAGGTGCGCATTCAGGCAAAATATGACACGAGTCTAGAGGTTCTTAGATATCTTAAACAACAAGGTATTAATAGAACTAAGTCGGGAATTATGCTAGGTTTAGGAGAACTAGAAGAAGAAGTTCTACAAACTATGAGAGATTTACGTGACAATGACGTAGATGTGGTTACCATAGGTCAATATCTACAACCATCTAAAAAACATTTGCCGGTTAAAGAATTTATCACACCTGAGCAATTTAAGAAATATGAGATTGCTGGACTAGAAATGGGTTTTAGACATGTTGAAAGTGGTGCGTTAGTAAGAAGTTCTTACAAGGCTCATAAGCACATACTATAATTCACATATAGACTTTATAAAACCAATCTAAGAATAATAGAAGCATAAATCGTATAGATATATGATTAAAGTAGCCATTAACGGATTCGGTCGTATAGGACGTACATTTTTAAGAACGGTTTATAACGATCCACAAATTGAAGTAGTCGCGATTAACGACCTTGCTTCTAACGAAGTCATGGCACATCTTCTTAAATACGATTCTATTCATGGCGTTCTCGATGCAGAGGTAACTTATGATAAAAATGCTATAAGCGTTAATGATCATTCCATATTATTTACACATCACGATAAGTTAGAAAATTTGCATTGGAACGACGTAGATTTTGTAATAGAATCTACCGGTAAATTTAAAACTAGAGACCAGTTGCAAAAGCACCTAACTGCAGGTGCAAAAAAAGTCATATTAAGTGCTCCACCCATTGAAGATGACATTAAGACTGTAGTTTTAGGAGTAAATGAGCACATTCTTCAAGAGGAAGACTTAATTTTTTCAAATGCCA
>NZ_MAAX01000192.1:0-598 GCF_002162835.1 Nonlabens dokdonensis | reverse complement strand
GCAACCACAGAACCACCGGATAAATCGATACCTCCTGTCACTATGGCAAAGGTCACCCCAATCGCAATAATGCCAAACATAGAGACCTGCTCTAGGATGCTTAATACATTTCGAATCGAAGCAAAGCCTTCTATTTTAAAAGACAGAGAAATAAACAGGAGTACCAAAATAATAAGCATTCCATACTTGTTCAGAAACTCAGTGTAGTTTGCTTTATTAAATTTATTACTTGCTAGAGAATCCATTAGGCAACCCCTTCTATGCTCAATTCGGTTGTGTCTATTTCTATGGCGTGTTCTGTGGGTACATCACCACCGGCCGCCATTTCTAAGATTAATTCTTGTGTGGCTTCTGCTCGGTCAACCACACCAATTTCTTTACCTTCTGCCATGACCATAATTCGGTCACTGAGTGACAAGAGTTCAAGCATTTCGGAAGAAACAATAATGATGGCTTTACCTAACTTGGCGAGCTCCACAATCAATTTGTAAATTTCTGCTTTCGCACCCACATCAATACCCTTGGTAGGCTCATCCAAGATCAAAATCTCAGGTTCAAGTAACAGCCAACGGGCGATCAAGACTTTCTGCTGATTACC
>NZ_MAAX01000166.1 GCF_002162835.1 Nonlabens dokdonensis | reverse complement strand
TTTTCATGAGAATTGATTTTAGATATAGTTTAGGCTGTCCGTTTTGGTAAACAGCTTGCTTTTAATAGTTTATGATTTGTTGATTATTTTTTTCCAGTTAAGGTTGCGACCGCTTCTTTCTTGAGTTTACCCAATTGGTCATATAAGTAATTATTGAATCTATTGCGTCTATCAGCCTCTATGTCCCATTCAGTTTCCCTTACTAATTGATCGATATTTAGATCTTTCGTCGCGTACTCTTTTGTTTCTACCTCCTTAATAGCTTGATTTAGCAATAGCTCCATTTCTTCTTCGGCAGTGAGTTTTTTAGGCCTTGCCTCAACTACTTCAACTGTAATCCTTGGATCAATTGAACTATCTTCTATCAAGGAATTTTCTGCACCGTGATTAAAAGCTATTGCCGTTTTATCTTTTGGATTTATGATCACTGCTCCAGTGTTTTCTACTTTATTGTCTTTTAAATTGTTATAAGTAATGATACTCTTTGATTTCTCGTTTTTCTCTTCAATTAAAGCTGCAGCTTGTTGTGAGTCATTGATGTTTTTTAATTGATCATCTTCTATATCAATTACTGGATTAACTTTAACTTTATGAACAGGAATAACTTCTGCTGGTTCAGTTTTATCGATTACAACTTCATTTGATAAGTCTTTTTTAATCACGATATCAGATGATAACATAGGATAGATGAATACACCCAAAATCAGTACAGCTGCAATAGCGCCCAGCCAAAACAGTACTGGTTTCTTACTTTTCTTTTCTTCTTGATCTAATCGCGATGCTAGTTGATCCCATGCATTTGCACTAGGTTCTATCCTGCGATTTTCAAAAGAGTTTTTTATATTATTAAGCTTCATATTGTTGCTTTCTTATTCTTAAAATTTGTTCTTGCAATTGTAATCTTGCTTTACGGTATTGGGTCTTACTCGTATTCTCACTTATTTGTAGTGCTTGGGCTATTTCCTTGTGTTTAAAGCCGTCTATGGCGTACATCACAAAAACACTCTTATAACCATCAGATAAACCATCTATACATTCTTGTATTAAATCAAGAGGTAATTCTGACTCTTCTTCTTGATCATCTTCACCACAGCCTACTTTTTCCTCGTTGATCTCATCTTTGAATCTAAATGGGTCTTTCTTCCTCAAGTGATCAATACATTCTCTGACCATTATTCTTCTTACCCAACCTTCAAAACTCCCTTGATGAGTGTAGGTATGTAATTTTGTAAAAGTTTTAAAAAAGCCGTTTAGCATTATTTCTTCAGCAGTTTCAACTGGTGAAATATATTGTCTACAAACGCTCAGCATTTTAGGTGCATGCTTCTCAAAAAGACGCTTCTGGGCTTTTCTATCGCCCTTGGTCGCTTTTTCAATAAGCTTTTTCTCGTTAGTATAAAGTTGTATCACCTTCACAATTTACATGCTTTCTATCTATAAAGACGAGAGTGTTTGTAAAAGGTTGTCTAGAAAAGTAAAATTTTTCTATTCTGCTGCAAATACTTCGATTGTAGGAGTAGCTTTATGATTAAAATCGAACGAAGCAAGGTTCTCCCAGCTGCTTCCATTCATAAAGCTTTGATCACCTAGATCATGTGCCACCCAATCGGGAGCCCAATAACAAAAGCCGATTCCTTTGTTATCTGGTAAACTTTTAAGCATTGATTTTATTTTCATCAGGAAATCCTTTTGTCCTAAGAATGATGCAGGATAATTAGGAGTTACTTGATTATTGAGACCTATGATGTTATTCAAATTATCATTCCAGTTTAAAGTAAATGGATAAGCGGTCTCTACAATCATAATTTTTTGCTCGATGCCTATTGCAAGTGAGTTCAAGTCTGTCTCTATAGTAGACATATTTGATCCGTGCCACCATGGATAATAACTTAGACCAGCAATATCAAAATCCACATTACGATTGTTCAATTGTTCAAAGAAATAACTAGCATTACTTACACCGGCGTGATGAATCATTATTTGCGTCTCAGGTAACGTGGACCGTACTGAACTTATTGCGGCATTAGTTATTTGTACATAGTTATCAAAATCTTCATTTCCATTTTCATAAATTTTACCTAGCGGCCATAATAGACCGTTGTTGGTCTCGTTGCCTATTTGAACTATATCTGGTGCTGTTCCTTGGTTTTTTAATTCGTTGATCACCTGAGTCGTATAATTGTTTACAGCGATAGATAATTCTTGAATAGTTAAACCTTGCCAGGCAGCTGGTATATTTTGTCTTCCAGGATCTGCCCAAGTGTCTGAGTAATGAAAATCTAATAGCAAATCCATTCCAGCAGCTTTAATTTTCAAAGCTTGTGTTTTCAAGTTTTGTAAATTATACTCTTGATCAATGTGATTCTCCCATAACCTTACACGTACGAGATTTACACCGCTATTGGATAAGTATGCGTAATTGTCATTTATAACTTGATTATTTTCATCTTTGTAAACTACTCCTAGAGACTCATTCTCTGGTAAAAAAGAAAGATCCATCCCACGGTAGAATAAACCTTCAGAAGGATTATCTGCCATATCATTATTTCCTTCATCCTCATTTTGAGAATCACAAGAAATAAATAGTATTAGAATAAGGAGATAAATGAGCTTTTTCTTCATTGTATAAAAATACAATAGGAATCCTATTGTATCAATGTAATTTAAAGATCATCTATATATTCAAAACCTTGGTCTGATTTAAGCTGCGATAACTTATCAAAAAAATTGTGAATGCGCTTATGATCAGCCTTTAATTTTACAAAATAATTGTCTTTATGAATACTGTATTCTTGAGCACGACCTTTGTAAATAGTAAGCTTATAGAATGGTATAGGAAGTGCAAAAGTTTCAAGCAAAGAACGGAATCTCACAATAATCCCCTTTTCCCTGATCTCTACATTGCAGGAATTCGCATTGTTGTCTAACACTAAAAGATTGTGAATTTGAATGCTACAAGAGGTAATAAACAACTTAGGAGAGCCAGATCCCTTTAACTTCCACCTTTCTTTTAAGGTAAGAACAGCACCTACTTCCTCGCTTATTTCACGATCAATTTTATTATTATTATAAGAAACATTGTACAGCATATTAATTATTTAAGGTATAAAAGGCTAGTTCTTGATTAAAAATAAAGTGAGTCACTAATATCTAAAACCTATTTAATGATTAGTTCGTTAGATTCCATAAGCCTTTCATAATACTTATCTTTGCAAGCTTAAAATTTGCAATTATGACGCTTTTTCAACAACTAGAAATCGCTACCAAAAATGCGGTATCATCTATTTTTTCCGTAACCCTAGAGAATGTAGAAATTACGCTTACGCGAAAGGATCAAAACGGAGACTTCACCATCATGGTGTTTCCTATGTTGCGTCATATCAAAGGTAATCCAGCTGTAATAGGTGAACAAATCGGGACTTATCTAAAAGAAAACACCGATTTAATTACCGAAATAGAAGTTATCAAAGGATTCTTGAATGTAAAAGTCTCCTCAAAAGCTTTCTTGGCAGATTTCAACCTCATCCTTAGTGATGAAAATTACGGTATTAAAGCTCAAGACAGTTCACAACCAGGAGTTATGGTAGAGTACAGCTCACCTAATACTAATAAACCCTTGCACCTCGGACACGTTAGAAATAACTTATTAGGTTATTCGGTGGCAAATATTATTGAAGCAACTGGCCGTAAAGTCAACAAAACCCAAATCATAAACGATCGAGGAATTCATATATGTAAATCTATGCTGGCTTGGGAACGTTATGGTAATGGAGAGACTCCAGCGTCTACAGGCTTGAAAGGTGATAAGCTAGTTGGTAATTATTATGTAAAGTTCGATCAAGAGTACAAAAAAGAAATTGCAAATCTTATCGATCAAGGATCAACCGAAGAAGCTGCAAAAAAAGAAGCTCCTTCACTAATTGCTGCCCAACAAATGCTTCAAAAGTGGGAGCAAGGAGATGAAGAAGTAGTAGCGCTTTGGAAAAAAATGAATGGTTGGGTATATGATGGTTTTGATATTACTTATAAAAATTTAGGAGTCAACTTTGATAGCTTGTATTATGAGAGTAATACTTACTTACTAGGAAAAGATGTAGTTCAACAAGGATTAGATAAAGGTGTTTTTGAAAAAGACCCAGATGGATCAGTTTGGATAGACCTAACAGAAGATGGACTAGATCGCAAAATTGTGTTGCGTAGTGATGGAACAGCCGTTTATATGACACAAGATATAGGAACAGCTATACAGCGAGTTGAAGATCATCACATAAACTCTATGGTTTATACCGTAGGAAACGAGCAAGACTACCACTTTAAAGTATTGTTTTTGATTCTTAAGAAATTAGGGTTCGATTGGGCAGAAAACTTATACCATTTAAGTTATGGAATGGTAGAACTTCCTTCTGGTAAAATGAAATCTCGAGAAGGAACAGTCGTAGATGCAGATGAGTTGATGGAAGAGATGACAGCAACTGCCAAAGAAATTGCACAAGAACAAGGCAAACTAGAAGGACTATCTGACTCAGAAAAAGAAAAGCTGTATAAGATGATAGGTCTAGGAGCTTTAAAATATTTTATGCTTAAGGTAGATCCTAAAAAAAGCATGATGTTTGATCCAGAAGAGTCGGTAGATTTTCAAGGGAATACAGGACCTTTTATTCAATACACTCATGCACGTATCAAATCTATCCTTAAAAAATCTGAATTTGATTCTAATACTTTAAAAAGCGCTTTAGATTTAGATTTAACTGATAAAGATATATCCGTAATCAAATCACTACAACAATTTACAGACGTGATTCACACTGCTGCAGATAAATACAGTCCAGCACTTGTAGCAAACTATGTTTACGAATTAGTAAAAGAATTTAACTCCTTTTATCAAAACGTTCCAAAAATTGTAGAAGAAGAAAATGCCGATTTAAAACAATTCCGTTTGTTGTTATGTTATAAAACAGCTGCAGTAGTAAAAAGTGCTTGTTCTTTAATGGGAATTAAGGTTCCCGAACAGATGTAAAGTTATTTTAACTTTATTTCTCGTGTGATTTAATGTTTTGTATAAAAGCAATTATAGAATACTTAATTAACAGGGTTTTGAACAGCACACTCGGGCTCAGTAAAATTCCAAGTCAATGGACCTAGGGACTCAATTGAAATAGAGTTGAAAATGAGCATTCTTTGATTCTGAAGCGTGTTGTTTTCTAATTTTGATATATCATAAATACCACTACCAAGAAAGTTGTCGATTTGAACTTTTGGTATTGCAGCGCCTATGTCAAAACCATAATATACAGAGTTAGCCTCACTAGTTTTAACTACAATTTCAAAATTATCACCATTAGATAGAATATTATTAGAACCTACTGGTCCGTCAAACGCGATCACAAACTTCTTCTTTTGTATCAATGCTGCGCTAGGTAATTCAACTGTCAAATAAGTGTTTGCAGCGGTATAAGTAGTTGCGGTAAGAGTTCTAATTAGTAGTATACCACCATTTGGTAGAGTGTTTAAAGCAGTAAGTGTTTGAGCTGCGGTA
>NZ_MAAX01000179.1 GCF_002162835.1 Nonlabens dokdonensis | reverse complement strand
GCACCATTATTATTAGATGAATTAAAATCTAGGGTTCTGTTGTTTTGAGTCATTTCAAAATGATCGTTTCCTCGCTGGATTTTAATTCCTTGTCCATCTCTAGCGGTAGAAATATGTAATAATTGATCTGGATTATTTTCTCCTACACCTACGTTACCGTTAGTCTTAACTCGCATTCTTTCCACTGTATTAGTGGCCACCACTAGATCCTCATCATCCCAGGTGCCTAAAAAATGCTGGCCACTATTAGTCCCAGCATCTGTACCTAAATTCCCTGTAGTTTTCCAGAAGAAATTGGGATCAGGATTAGTGGTGTTATTATTACCGTTATTAGTGTCCAGCGGTTGCCATAATGAACCATTCCAAAAATAAAAGCCTTTACCAGAGAGTATATTTGTATTATAAACTAGTAAGCTTTCTTCCATATCACCTGTCACTGGCGCTGCGGTATTTAAATCTTCAATATCAATTCTCGGGATTAAAATCCCTTTATTGCCAGCAGCACTTTTTATATCAAGCAACGATCCGCTTGAAGGTGCTGAGGTGCCTATGCCTACTTGTGCAACAATGGTAGAGCAGTAAAAAAATAGAATTGTAAAAAGTTTCATGTAGTTAATTTGCACGATCTACGTTTACAAAGCAGAGTCAGTTGTTAAGGATAAGTTAACTATTTCGTTTTAGGCATTGAACATAACAATAGAATGTAGTAGATTTGAACATGCTATCACGTAAAACTAAATATGGTATTAAAGCGCTTACCTATCTAGCGCGATTAGAACATAAGGTTCCTACACCTATTGCTACAATTGCTGACTCTGAAAATATTCCGCATAAATTTCTGGAAGCCATTCTCTTAGAGTTAAGAAAAAATAGTATCTTAGGAAGTAGAAAAGGTAAAGGTGGTGGCTATTATTTAATGCAAGAACCCAAAAAAATACGCATGTCTACAGTACATCGCATTTTAGAAGGTCCTATAGGTATGTTACCATGCGTGAGTCTTAACTGTTATGAAAAATGTGAAGACTGTGCTGATGAAGATACCTGTGCAGTGAACAAATTAATGATTCAAGTGAGAGATAATACGCTTGAGGTTTTAGAAAGTCAGACTTTAGAAGATTTATCTTAAAGCTATAACTTTAATTAACGTTCTTATAGTGAGGTAAATAAGCGACTGTAAGTAATTAAAATTAAAATTACTCAATTAATCCTATGGGGCTTGTAGGGTTTAAATAAAGTAATTATATTTGTACCGTTAAGTTTTAACGAATAGTTTTGGATAGGTCACCCAATGCGAGTTGTTTACAATATCAAGATGGGCTGTTTTCTTATTATAACATCTCGCGGTTGGCCGTTCAAAAACAAATTCTTCTACTATTTCTTTAAGGAATTTCAATTTCCACTTGAGTAAAAGCCTCTTTAAAAACATTTATATTATATTTTTCTTAAGTAATAGATGACTTAAATCATTTGTTTACCAGTCTTTTCATAACGACCTTTGCATAATGCTAATTTGTTAGCTTTAAAGTTGCTATGACACAAGATATGATTACTACAGATATACTAATTATAGGTGCTGGACCTACAGGATTATTTACCGTATTTGAAGCTGGATTACTAAAACTCAAGTGCCATATTATAGATGCACTTGCACAACCTGGTGGGCAATGCTCAGAATTATACCCTAAAAAACCCATCTATGATATTCCAGGCTTTCCAGAGGTTCTCGCTGGCGACCTTGTAGACAACTTGATGAAGCAAATTGAACCTTTTCAGCCAGGTTTTACATTAGGTGAGCGCGCTCAAACTATCGATAAACAAGAAGACGGTTCTTTTATAGTAACAACAAGTAAAGGAACAAAACACCATGCAAAGGTAGTTGCTATAGCTGGTGGATTAGGTTCTTTTGAACCGCGCAAACCTGCTATAGAAGGAATTGAAAAGTATGAAGACAAAGGTCTTGTATACATGATTAAAGATCCAGAAGTCTATAGAGATAAAAAGGTGGTAATTGCAGGTGGAGGAGACTCTGCCTTAGACTGGTCTATTTTCTTAGCCGATGTTGCCGCTGAGGTTACCTTAGTTCATAGAAGAGAAGAATTCCGTGGTGCCTTAGACAGCGTAGAAAAAGTACAAGACCTTGTAGATGAAAATAAAATACGATTAGTTACTCCAGCTGAAATCCTAGATATCAAAGGAGAAGATAAAGTAGAGTCTGTTTTATTACAGCACAATGACGAGGCTAAGAGAATGGAAGTAATAGAGTGCGATGCTTTTATTCCGCTATTCGGCCTGGCTCCTAAATTAGGTCCTATAGCAGATTGGGGTCTGGAAATTGAAAAAAATGCTATCAAAGTAGATAATACTTTAGACTACCAGACTAACATTCCTGGAATTTATGCCATAGGAGACGTTAACACATATCCAGGTAAATTAAAACTGATACTTTGCGGCTTTCATGAAGCGACTTTGATGTGTCAAAGCGCTTACCAGCGCATTTTTCCAGATAAACGTTATGTAATGAAGTACACCACTGTAGGAGGCATAAACGGTTTTGACGGTTCACGTAAAGAGGCAGAAAAAGCAGTTGTTAAAAAAATAGGAAACCACTAACATGGAAGATATAAACATCACCATAATTGATCGTGAGGGAAAAGAGCATAAAGTTCTAGCACCTACAGACATGAACATGAACCTTATGGAGGTTTGTAAATCTTATGATTTGCCAGTTCAAGCGGTTTGCGGTGGTATGGCGATGTGTGCTACTTGCCAGTGCTATATTATAAGTGACCACGATCTAGGAGAACGCAATGATGATGAGCAGGCAATGCTTTGGGAAGCAAGTTATGTTAAAGATAATTCGCGACTAGGTTGTCAAATACCCATTACCGAAGACCTTAATGGACTAGTCATAGAACTAGCTCCAGAAGATTAATTACTTTGCATTTCTTTAAGTCGTAAAACCTACCGGCATTCGATGCTACTTTCATCAAATCTGGATTTAAAACGATTTTTATTACTTTAAACGATAAATTTCTTAATTTAATTGAGATCGCAGCCTGACTATTATATTTTTCATTGTAGTTTAGTCACTATGGTTAAAAGTATTTTAGGGGTATTTTTTATTCTCGCTTTCGCGAAAGCGGTTACCGCACAAACTACAGAAGCATTTCCAAAAGTGGCAACACTGGACGCCTCCTTTTTGTATGGTTCTATTTTAGAACACAATCCAGATATCGCACACTTAATTACAGATCACCCTACGGGAATTTTACTGAGTTACAATCGTAAAACCTTTGGAGAAGAAGAGTGGCAATCTAGATTTGGATTTCCAGATTGGGGCTTTAGCGCTGCTTATCAAGATATGAAAACCTACGAGTTAGGTGAGGCTTTCAGTGCTTATGCGCATTATAATTTTCATTTTTTTAATCGTAATTTTCAATTGAGAATAGGGCAAGGACTTGCATATGTGACAAAGCCTTTTGATGAAATTGAAAATCCTCGAAACAATGCTTATGGTTCTACGATTACAAGTACTACTTACCTCAATGCGGTTTACAGAAAAGAGAATATTACAAAAGGATTAGGTTTTCACGCTGGTGCAACCATTATTCATTATTCTAATGCAAACGTGAGAGCACCCAACAATTCTACAAACACCTGGTTTTTTCAAGCCGGATTAAATTACACGTTGAATAAAGACAATATACCGGAGTTTAAGATCTGGGAGAAAAGAAAATATTCTGAGCCTATTCATTACAACTTTGTTGCTAGAATAGGTTTTAATGAGAGCGATTATCGTGGCAGTGGTCAGTTTCCCTTCTATAATTTTTCATTTTATGCTGATAAAAGGATCAATATTAAAAGTAGCCTGAATGCAGGAACAGAAGTTTTTATAAGTGAGTTTCTAAAAGAATATAGGGATTACCAGGCTAACAGTTTTCCAGAAGAAGGAATTACAGGTGATGAAAATTATCAACGAGTAGGTGTTTTTATAGGTCACGAATTGCATTTGGGTAAAACCAGTGTTTTAACACAATTTGGTTATTATGTGTATTGGCCTATACCATTTGAATCTCGTATTTATAATAGAATGGGATTACAAAGAAGACTAACAGATCATGTTTTTGCAAGTTTAACGCTCAAATCTCATGGCGCTGCGGCCGAAGGTGTGAGTCTAGGAATAGGATATAGATTATGAAGATGAATTATAAATTTACTAAAGCATTTTACTGGTCGTCATTACTATTGATACTGTTTGTTACCTCTTGTGATTCAGAAGATGGTTTGAATTGCACTCAAGCTGCTGGTGACTTTATCGAACAAGAGTTTCAAGTGGAGCCTTTTGATAAGATCTTAGTTTTTGAACGTTTAAAGTTGACCGTAAAAGATGGACCAATTCAAAAAGTGGTCATAAAAACTGGAGAGAATCTTTTAAATGATGTGGATGTTACTGTAAATGATGGTAGACTTGAAGTCGTTAATAATAATGGTTGCAATCTTGTTAGAGATTATGGTATCACTGAGGTGGTTGTCACGTCGCCTAATATTACTGAGATCAGATCCAGTACTGGTGAAGACGTGCGATCAGAAGGTGTTTTAAGCTGGAATAATCTCACATTACTTTCTAATGACGGTCCAGAAGAAGATTTTTACCATTCCACTGGCGATTTTAGATTACAACTGGTAGTTCAAAACCTTACTATTAATACTAATAAGCTAAGCAATTTTTATCTTTCAGGATCTGTAGAAAATGCCGATTTCAATTGGGATGAAGGGGATGGAAGGTTGATTGCAAATGATCTTATTATTCAAAATGCGCAGATATTTCATCGTGGCACAGCTTCCTGGAATATGGATGTTAGACAGAATATATCTGGTAACATCAATGGTTATGGTGATGTAATTTTAAAATCAAGACCTGTAACAGTGGATGTGCAAGAAACCTGGCAAGGTAGATTGATTATTGAAAACTAGAAAGAATTTATTGTTCTCGCTTTCGCGAAAGCGGAAATAAAAAAACACCTCAATTAGTAGAAATTGAGGTGCTTTCTATTCTAGGTGAATTTTATTATTTCAATACGATAGGAAGCTCTGTTCTATATTTTCCCCATCCAGTTTTAAGATGCACTGTGTTATCATTGTTAGGAGAATACATGGTAATGCTTAATTGCTCCACTCTATCTTTTACGATTTTTACTGGAACAGAAACCGTTACTACATCTAGTTCAGGTTTATGAGAATAATTTCCCCATCCATCATTTTCTGAATTTATATGAAAGGTCCATTCTGTTTCTGTAGGTGTAACTACTATGGAATAACGCCCAGCTTTAACAAGTGTATCGCCTATTAGAGCATCTTGCATTAATAGAAGTTCTGTGCTTTCATTTGCACCTAGTCTCCATGGTTTACCGTATTGAGTTATTCCGTCTTTGCGGTCTTCAGTTGTTCTAAATAAATTACGATCCTTTAAGGAAGGTCTACTGTATAAGACTCTGACTTTAGGCTCACTAACACCTTTTTTAAATGCTCGTTTTGCAGCATCTGCTGGGAAGAATGCAGCATCCATCGGGCTTTTATCTATAGGACTAAATTCTTGTGCAAAAAGCGATG
>NZ_MAAX01000115.1 GCF_002162835.1 Nonlabens dokdonensis | reverse complement strand
TTTGGAACTCATATTACAGGAGCTTCTGGAACAGTAGGGATGGTAGATGCTGCAACTGGATTTGATCAAACCTCTTCGGGAGCAAGTAGCATGCGTACTTATAGTAATGATACCAGTCAAAGTTTTAATCTCGTTACTAGTACAAATCAAGCAGCCGATAGTTTAAAGGTGGCTCAAGCTTACTTACTTTATATACGAGGAGATCGTAATGTAGATTTAACTACAAACACAAGCAGTAACGCTACTGTATTGCGATCAACGGGAGCGCTAGAGCATAAGCCTATCTCAAAAAGCTATGATGTAGAACAAGGAGATTTTATTTTTACAGGAAATCCATATCAAAATGCTGTTGATGTAGAGAGCCTTATAGATGCGAGTACAAACATAGAAGATGATGTTGTGTATTATTGGGATCCGACATTAGGAGGTTCTACTGGTAGTGGAGGAGCATATGTAACGTATACAGGATTTGACGCAGGTGGCGCAGGAGTAGCAACACCAGCAAGTGCAAATAATGGTTTTATACAGCCAGGTCAAGCAGTATTTGTAAGAGCAAATGCAGGAGCAAATGGACCTACAAATGATGCTGTTATACGTTACCGACCAGCTCAAACAAATATCAATGGCCTTGTAACAGGAAGCTCTACTACAGTTACCAGCACACCATCCACAGGACCAGCTTCTATCTCGATGTCCTTATATGATACTGCAAGTTTTACTAGCGGGAACTCCTTAAGTGATGGATTATTGATACGCTTTGCTTCTAATTATTCAAATGCAGTAGGCACTGGAGATTATACTAAGATCATGAACTTTGATGAGAGTATAGCCGTAGAGCAGGCAGCAAATAATTATGCAGTTGCAGGAAGATCACTACCAGTTCATAATGAGGTAATACAATTAAATCATTACAACTATGGTGATACCGATTATACCTATACGATAAACCTTACAGGACTTACTTCAGTTGATGCGTATATGTATGACCAGTATACAAATACATCTACACCATTAGTAGATGGATTTAATACAGTTAGCTTTACAGTAGATGCATCCATTCCAGCAAGTATAGCTGTAGATCGTTTCCAGTTGAAGTTTGAGAACGTAACTCTAGGAATAGAAGATACAGTAACAAGCGCTGCCTTCACGATGTATCCTAATCCAGCAGCGACAAATGCTGCAATAAGCATGCAATCTACACAACTTGCAAGCCAGCAAGCAAGACTACGAGTAACCGACCTGTCAGGAAAGTTAATCAGCGATCGAGCAATCGAGTTCAGCGCACAAGGACTTTATGAATGGAAAGACACAGGATTGAAAACTGGTTTATACATTCTAGAGGTTTCTACCGAAGAAGGAGATAAGCTAGTAAGAAAATTAGTGATCGAGTAAAGAAGAGCACTAATAAATAAAACCTTAGAAATGATTTATCTCAGTAATGGTACTGAGGTAAATCATTTTTTGAATAAAACGATATTTATTATTAATCCGCTTTCGCGAAAGCGGAACTGATTGCTAACTAAATAAATAGAGATAAAAACAATTGCTACTTAAAATTGTAAGAATATACCAATAATTAAAAGTATTATGCTGACTTTATGTTGGTATCTATTTGTTTTAAGTATTATATTTAGAGACAATTAACCAAAAAACTATTTAAATTATGGATCCTTTTCTTGGAGAAATCACAACGTTTGCCGGCAACTTTGCGCCTCGAGGCTGGGCCTTTTGTCATGGACAACTTCTAGCAATAAGTCAAAACACAGCACTCTTTTCTATTTTAGGAACTACTTATGGAGGCGATGGAAGAACGACATTTGCTTTACCTGATTTAAGAGGTAGAGCTGCTGTAAGTCAGGGAAACGGTCCTGGACTTAGTAATTACAGTCTAGGTCAAAGAGGTGGAGTAGAAAATGTTACTCTAAATCAAACTCAAATCCCTTCTCATACACATACAGCATCAGGTACTGTAAGAGCATCAAGTGGTACTGGGACTAGTAATGATCCTGCTGGTGCAAACTTTGCCTCAGCAAGTACTCCTTTAAATCCTACTACAACTGTAGATACTCAAGTTTATACGTCTGGAGCAAATGACGGAACAATGGCGGCTAATAATGTTGATGTTACCGTTGGGAACTCAGGAAGTTCTCAATCACATACTAATATGCAACCTTATCTAGCAATTAATTATATTATAGCACTTCAAGGGGTTTTTCCTTCAAGAAATTAACTTAAAACCATCTATATGAACCCTTTTATAGCACAAATTAAATTGTTTGCAGGCAATTTTGCTCCTCGAGGTTGGGCATTATGTCATGGTCAACTACTAGCCATTTCTGGTAATTCTGCATTGTTTTCTCTTGTAGGGACAACATATGGAGGCGACGGTAGAACTACGTTTGCTCTTCCAGATTTAAGAGGAAGAGTTGCAGTTAGTTCAGGTCAAGGTCCAGGATTGTCTAATCGTCCGTTAGGTAGTCGAAGCGGAGTAGAAAGTGTAACCCTTAATCAGCTGCAACTACCACAACATACTCATGTAGCTACTGGAACGATAAAAGCATCATCTTCTAACGGTGATGATCACGAAGCTAACTCAGCAAATCTTGGTATACCACTTACTCGTGTCACAAGGCGTACTTCGGTAACTACTAACATGTATGACCCTAGTTCAACAGCTTCTGTATCTATGGGAACAAATAATGTTGATATGACATTAAGTAATACTGGGCAACAGCTGTCTCATGAGAATAGAAGTCCTTTTTTAGCTCTTAATTATATCATTGCTTTACAAGGGACATACCCTTCACGTAATTAATTTTAAACATTTTTTAAACTACAATAGCTTGTCGTCGGTAATTATACCGATGTCATGTTGTTGTTTACTAACCACTTATAATATGAAAAACTATACTCGTTTTCTCTTCTCCTTATTTCTTATCACATTTGTATACTATGATGTTTCTGGAAAGTCTGAGGAGGTTGAGGTAAATAAAAATTCTTTAATTGAAGCTTCTATTAAAGAACACTTTGATGGATCATTGGGTTTTATAGCTAAGGAGAGTTCTGCTATTACTTCAACATTTATCAGCTCCATTCACTCAGAAATTCCTGGTCTAGACTTGTCGAATTTTTATGCACCTCAGACTTTTTCAGGTTTAGGTGCCGCTGATTCCGGAGGTACAGGATTTAAGACAATCAACAATATTGCTGAGTTAGTTGTGAGCAATAATCTCAATCATGATTTCACCGTATTATACGGTTCTGATGAATCATTTTCTGGTGGTACCGAGGTATTAACCATTCAGGCGGACAATGTGGATGCAGAATCATTTGATCTAAATGACATTCGAATTGCAAACTTTACAGGTTCTTCTACTTATACAGGAACTACAATTCAGTATTTTGATAAAGATGATAATTCAGTTGGTTCAATGACTATCTCTGGAACTCTGACAACAGCAGAAACCTCAGTTAATCCTTTGTTTTCTGGAGATGATTTACCTATTCTAGGCGTTGCAAAAATTGTTTTTACCGTAACTGGTGGAGGACCACCTGCAAATTTTGAAATACGCTCAATCGACTTTACTAGTCCAGTAGTGCCTACACCTTGCAGCGATCCAGATATTCCAACTCTTACAAGTGCACCTACTACAGTATGTACTGGTTCTAGTGCAACAATTAATATAGCAGGAAATCTTAATGATGCAACTGCTTGGCATATTTATACGGGCTCATGTGGAGGAACGCCGTTAGGAACCACTACAACTAGCTCCTTCAATATACCGACAATCAGTGCTGCTACAACCTATTATGTAAGAGGAGAAGGAGGTTGTGTAACACCAGGAAGCTGTGGTTCTATAACTATAACTCCAACAGCTATTGACGATGCAAGCTTTAGTTATTCAGCTAGTTCTTATTGTGTAAATGCATCAGATCCAAGTCCAACTATTACCGGTTTAGGCGGCGGAAGTTTTTCAAGCACTGCAGGATTGTCTGTAAATGCCTCTTCAGGAACTATAGATGTCTCAGCATCAACACCAGGTACCTATACGGTAACGTATACTACAACTGGATCTTGCCCTAACAGTTCCAATGTTTCTGTTACAATAAATGCATTAGACGATGCTAGTTTTAGTTATTCATCATCAATTTATTCTACAATAGATGCAGATCCTACTCCTACGATTACTGGAGTGACAGGAGGTTCTTTTTCAAGTACATCTGGATTATCCTTAAATGCTTCATCAGGACTTATTGATCTTTCAGTTTCTACGCCAGGATCTTACAATGTAACGTATACCACTTCTGGTGCATGTCCCAATAGTTTCATACAGTCTTTGACAATTGTAGAATCTAATGATAATCTATCAGGAGCCACAAGTTTAACTTATGGAGCTGGATGTACAGGAAGTATTTATGATATCGCAAACGCTACTTTAGAAATGGGAGAAAGTGTACCTGATTGTGCCTTTGATACAGGAGCACCAGTTGTTCCAGCAAATCGATCTTCACAATGGTATTCCTTTATAGCCTCAGGAAGTGGAGATGCATTAATAAAGATTACTGATAATGGAATCAACAATTTTGGTCCTCAGTCAGCTAGTATTGCATTGACTTTAGCTTTATATGAGGCGCCATCTGTAGCAGGTGATGTTTCTACATTAAGTACTCCAGTAGCTTGTTCATCTTCATCAACGGCATCTGGTGTAGAATTATTAGATGGTACTTTTATCGACGCGAAAGGACTTACTCCAGGTAGCACCTATTATGTTCAAGTTTACAGTAATGAAAATACAACTATCAGTTATTGTATAGACGTTTCAGAGCCTGTAATTTATACTTTTAACAATGGCTGGCAAGCACCAAATGGTGATCCTGAGCTTGTAAACAATCCATTTAAAAGAGTAGAAATAGTAGCAGGTAACGCAGTTCAGCAGCCTTTGACAAATGGTAGTTCACCAATTCCACCAAGTGTAGGTAGCCTGTATGTTGCTCAAAACGCTAGCGTTTCTTATGATTATTTATTACTTAACTATAAAATGGAGATCGATGGCGCATTGAATCCTGTTATAGGGCCATCTCCAGATCCTACGTTTCCAGCTTTCATTACCACAAATCAATCATTGACTTCAGTTGCAGGAATGGGTAATGCAAACGTCAATTCTCTTATATATGTAAATGAAAATGCTAATAACAATACGGCAAACGTAGATTTAGACATTGATGTGTATTATGAGTTACAAACAAGTGATCGACCATTAAGTTTTTCAAAAAAAGTAACGCTTAAATCAACAGCCGATCGTACTGCTGTGTTTACTTCCCAAAGTTTTACTTCGGGAACATCAACAAATGGAAATATCTCAGGATTAGTAGAGATAGAGCAGTTTGTACCAGAAAACAACAGTGTACGAGGTCGCGCCTATCGATTTGTAAGCTCACCAGTAGCCTCTATGAGTACTATTTATTCTCAATGGCAGGAAAACGGTGCTGCTCCATCTGGATTTGGAACTCATATTACAGGAGCTTCTGGAACAGTAGGGATGGTAGATGCTGCAACTGGATTTGATCAAACCTCTTCGGG
>NZ_MAAX01000207.1 GCF_002162835.1 Nonlabens dokdonensis | reverse complement strand
AGCACAATAAATATTATACAAAGCTTCACCATTAGTTAAGTTCTCTTCTGTATAAGGAAGTGGATTCTGTAAGTTCGCTTTCGCGGAAGCGTAACCTTCATTATTATCTTCATAATCGTAAGGCAACCATCCCCTTGAAACAGATCCTTCAACTGGTTTTTGAGCCTCTACATTATCTGGGAAAATCTCACCTTCTTGGTAGGTTTCATATCCTACAGATTCATACATATTGGGAAAATACTGTACACTTCGATTTGAAGCAGTATCTGCTGTATTATCCGATCCACAAGAAACTAAAAGTACTGTGGCAAATGTGTATAAGAACAATTTAAAATATCTTCTCATTAGTGTTCTTCTTTGTCAATTAATTTGATTTCTACCGCACCTGTATCATAAAGGAACTTAGTCGCTTCATCGATATCGGCACCATGAGCATCAACTTCCATTAAAAAGTGATCATCGGTTGTTCTTACGTCTGGATTTTCTGCTTTTTTAAATGGCCATAATCTACTTCTCATGTAAAAAGTAATTACCATTAGGTGAGCGGCAAAAAATACAGTAAGCTCAAACATAATAGGTACAAATGCAGGCATGTTTTCTAAATAAGAGAAACTAGGCTTACCACCTATGTCTTGCGGCCAATCTTCTATCATGATGTAATTCATCATAGCAGTAGCAACACATAATCCCACAATTCCATAAAGGAAAGCATTAATAGCAAGACGAGTGTCTGCAATTCCCATGGCTTTTTCAAGACCGTGTACTGGAAAAGGTGTAAACACCTCTTCTATATGATAGCGCTTTTCTCTAACTTGTTTTACTGCACTTAGCAAAACATCATCATCAGTATAAAAAGCATGTATAATTTTTGTTGACATAATATCTAAGTTCTACTCGTTAGGGTGTGCAATAGGATCTCCTGATGAAGCTCCAGCAGCGTTAGACGTCATCTTGTTTTCTCTCAATTTCTTGTACTTACTTCCACTTGTCTTTAAAATAGACTTCACCTCTGCTTGAGCAATTACAGGGAATGTTCTAGAGTATAATAAGAATAATACAAAGAAGAAACCGATAGTTCCAATGAAAATTCCAATATCTACAAATGTAGGTGAGAACATAGTCCATGAAGATGGAAGGTAATCTCTATGTAAAGATGTAACAATAATTACGAAACGCTCAAACCACATTCCAATGTTTACAACAATCGAAATTGCAAAAGAGAACATGATACTAGTTCTTAGTTTTTTGAACCACATGAATTGTGGTGAGAATACATTACAGGTCATCATGGCCCAGTAAGCCCACCAATAAGGTCCAGTAGCTCGATTTAAAAATGCATATTGTTCATATTCTACTCCAGAATACCAAGCTACAAACAGCTCTGTGATATAAGCCACACCAACTATGGAACCTGTAATCATAATTACGATATTCATCAATTCAATATGCTGAATAGTAATATAGTTTTCAAGACTCACCACCTTTCTCATAATAATAAGAAGCGTGTTTACCATCGCAAAACCAGAGAAGATTGCTCCTGCTACGAAATAAGGAGGGAAAATTGTCGTGTGCCATCCAGGTATAACCGAAGTTGCGAAGTCAAAGGATACAATCGTGTGTACAGAAAGTACTAATGGTGTTGCTAATCCTGCAAGGACTAAAGATACTTCTTCAAAACGCTGCCAGTCTTTTGCGCGTCCAGACCATCCAAAGGATAAAATACCGTAAATCTTTTTGTTAAATGGAGTTATTGCTCTATCACGTATCATAGCAAAATCTGGAAGCAAACCAGTCCACCAGAATACTAATGAAACTGATAAATACGTCGAAATTGCAAATACATCCCAAAGTAGTGGAGAGTTAAAGTTAACCCATAAAGAACCAAACTGGTTAGGAATAGGTAAAACCCAGTAGGCTAACCATGGACGTCCCATGTGTATAATAGGAAATAAACCTGCTTGAATAACCGAGAAAATCGTCATCGCCTCTGCAGAACGGTTAATAGCCATTCTCCATTTTTGACGGAATAACAATAGTACAGCCGAAATTAGTGTTCCTGCGTGACCAATACCTACCCACCAAACAAAGTTTGTAATATCCCAAGCCCATCCAATGGTTTTGTTCAATCCCCAAACTCCGATACCAGTCGAAATTGTGTATGTAATACATCCTAATCCATAAAGAAAGGCAATAAGAGCGATTGTAAATACAATCCACCATTGCTTATTTGCAACACCTTCTACTGGCGCTACTATATCTCTTGTTACATCAGAATATGTTTTATCTCCAGTAACGAGAGGTCTTCTTATGGACGCTTCATAATGAGCCATAATGTCTTGATTAGTTTTCCTTGTTAATTATACGTTTCTCACTTTAACCTGATACATCACATTAGGCTCAGTTCCCACTTCCTCTAATAGGTGATACATACGGTCTTGTTGTTTTACCTTAAATATTTCAGAGTCCTTATCATTAATATCTCCGAAAGTAATAGCTCCATTTGAACATGCATTTGAACATGCAGTAGCAAACTCGCCATCTTTGATCATACGACCGTCCTTCTTAGCTTCAAGAATAGTCATTTGTGTCATTTGAATACACATAGAACATTTTTCCATCACACCACGTGATCTTACAGTAACATCTGGATTGATAACCATTCTACCTAAGTCGTTATTCATGTGGTAGTCAAATTCATCATTCCCATTATATAAGAACCAGTTGAAACGACGCACTTTATAAGGACAGTTATTAGCACAGTAACGAGTACCTACACAACGGTTGTAAGCCATATGATTTTGACCTTGACGACCATGTGAAGAAGCTGCTACTGGACATACTGTTTCACAAGGCGCATGATTACAGTGCTGACACATGATAGGCTGGAAAGCAACTTGTGGATTATCTGCTGGGTTTTCTAACTCACCAAAACCTCCTAAAGAGCCATTATCTCCAAATAAACCGTCGAATCCATCTTTTTTAGCCTCATCAGCCTCAAAACTATCTTCAGAAGAATAGTATCTATCAATACGCAACCAGTGCATATCTCTTGATTTTCTAACTTCTCGTTTACCCACCACAGGAACATTGTTCTCTGCATGACAAGCTATAACACAAGCGCCACAACCAGTACATGCATTAAGATCGATAGACATATTAAAATGATGACCTACTGATCTATCAAAGCTATCCCAAAGATCAACATCTGGTGAAGTCACAGGAGTTTCTATATGATTTAAAGAGACCTCAGGAACTGGATTAAACTTATCCTTATCTCCAGTTCTATATGTAGCTAAATCAGTTTCACGAATAATATCGCGACCCATCATTGTATTTTGTAATTGTGTACAGGCAAACTCATGATTACCTCCAGCACCCTTTACAGACACCGCTTGAATCGCGCTTCCATTTTTATAAAATGGGTAAGCATTCACACCAGTTTGCATCTCTTCTTGGATAGCAGCAGTTTGACCGTATCCTAAAGCAATACCGATGGTTCCAACAGCTTGACCTGGCTGAATTAATGCTGGCAACTTACGCTCCACACCATCCATTGTTACGACAACATAAGAACCATCCAAAGCACCGTTTGCTACATTCTCATTAACCACTCCTAGAGACTCTGCGTCTGCTTGAGAAATAGTTACATAATTATCCCAAGTTGTTCTTGTAATAGGATCAGGCAATTCTTGTAACCATGGGTTATTTGCCATAGTTCCATCTCCTAAACCAGTTTTTGTATACAATGTCAACTCAAAACCTGAAGGTTTTTTAGCATTAGCCATTGCACTTAGTGCAGCAGCGTTACTTTGAGTACCCACATTCACATCAGAAGCAGTATCTCCTAATGATGCTGTACGGTAAAAACCATCTTGTAAGGACTTATTCCATGAAGCTCCTGAGGCTGCAGCTGTTTCCTTAAGGAAATCCTTATAATTTTGAGAACTACCTGACCACTTCAACAATGTATCTTGTAATTGACGCGTCTTGAAAATTGGTCTAATAGTAGGCTGTGTTAAAAACACATGCCCTTTCTTAATTTCTGTATCACCCCATGATTCTAAGAAATGAGGAGTAGTTGCCACGTAGTCACATTTCTCAGCAGTCGCGTTTAACGAGCTTGCAAAAGAAACTTTAAGTGCTACTTTTTGTAACGCTTTCGCGAAAGCGTCACTATTATTATAACTATATATAGGGTCAACGCCTGCGATAAATATAGCACCTATGCTACCATTATTCATATCGCCCACTAGATTTTCAAAACTAGAACGATTGCCTTGACGTGTCAAAATCGGTGCTTGAGTATCTATTATAGAAGAAGATAAAGCCTCATTAATAGCAAGAGTTAATTGTTGAGCACCTTGATCTGGAATACCGCAAAGCAACACACCTTTAGAACCAGCTCTTTTTAAACTGATTGCCGTTTGCTCAACAGACTTAGCTACCTTATCAGATAGCTTAACATTTGCAGAACCACCAACTATTTTGCTATATAAAGCAGCAAGAATATGCTTTTGCTCTGTAGGAGTTACTGGATACCTCTTATCTGCATTTGCTCCAGACAAAGTCATGTTAGACTCATACTGAACATGGTGAGACATCTTGCCATTTTTAGGAACTCTAGAAGAGGAGTACCCTTTATCAAATCCACCACCTTGCCAGTCACCTACAAAATCAGCACCTATACTTACAATAGTTTCAGCATTTGTAAAATCATAATCAGCAAGACCTCTTACTCCATATTTTGCTTGAAAAGCATTTAGAGAAGCATCTTCACTAACTGTATCATATGTTACAACACGTACGTTAGAATATTTTTGCTTTAGTTGTTCAATGATCTGATTAAAAGATGGACTTGCAAATGTCTGAGTTAAAACAACCAGCTCCTTACCATTAAGAGCACTTAACTTAGAAGCGACTTGCTTATCTAACTCTTCCCAAGTAGACTCTTCACCATTAACTAAAGGCGTTTTTAAGCGATTGTTATCATATAAAGATAAAACAGAAGCATGAGCGCGAGCGTTTGCATCACCTCTAAACTCAGCATCTCTATTACTTTCTATCTTAATAGGACGACCTTCTCTAGTTTTAACTAACACACTAGCAAAGTCATAACCATTTGCGATAGTTGTCGCATAATAGTTTGCCATCCCAGGGATAATCTGTTCTGGTTGATTAACGTAAGGAACAGAATAAATAACAGGTCCTTCACAAGCAGCAAGTGATGCTGCCGCAGTACTGAACCCAACATATTTCAAGAAATCTCTACGAGTGGTATTTGACTCCTCCATCGCTTGATCATTCCCTAAAAACTCATCTGTAGGAATAGAGCTCACAAACTCATTTTGCTCTAGATCTTTCACGATCTGATTGCTATCATCTAGCTGAGCAGTGCTTTTCCAGTATTTCTTAGTAGTAGCCATAAATCTCTAAAACTATTTTATTAGTAGTGGCATTTACCACATTCAAGTCCTCCCAAATCTGCAATGGTCAATTGACGACCACCACGAGCTTCAGAAAGTTCTTTATGAATTTGTTCATAATAACCATTACCCTGAAGATCTACATTAGTCTCACGGTGACAGTTAATACACCAGCCCAATGTCAATGGAGAATATTGATA
>NZ_MAAX01000014.1 GCF_002162835.1 Nonlabens dokdonensis | reverse complement strand
CTCACCATTCCACTCGGCATAAAACTGATCTAAAAAGTCCTGCATAAAGTAGTGACGTTGCTGTGCAATTTTCTTCCCAGTTTCAGTATTCATTAAATCTTTGAGCAATAGCAGTTTCTCATAAAAATGATTGATAGTGGGCGCAGTGCTGTTTTTGTACTGTTCTTTAGTCATGTTTAAATCTGGAGCAATCTCAGGATCATAAATAGCTCTGTTTTTAAAACCTCCATAATTAAAAGTACGAGCAATTCCTATAGCACCTATCGCATCCAGTCTATCAGCATCTTGAACTACGTGCAGTTCTATGCTGGTAAAATCTTTGCTTTGATGACCACCTTTATAAGAAATGTACTTAATGATATTTTCTACATGGAGAATTAGATCTTCTGGAACTTCAAGAGATTCCAGAAACTCTCGTGCTACTTTTGGGCCAACGGTTTCATCACCATCGTGAAATTTAGAGTCGGCTATATCGTGTAAAAGTGCGCCTAATTCTACGATGGCACGATCGCACTTTTCGTTTTGCGCGATCAATTTGGCATTTTTCCATACACGTTCTATGTGGAACCAGTCGTGTCCACCTTCAGCATCTTTTAATTTGTCTTTTACAAATTCTACCGTTTTATCTATGATTTGTTGTTGGGTCATTGGGTAAAAATAGGAAGCTTTTCTGTTCCGCTTTCGCGAAAGCGGAATTAAATATAAACTTTAAGCTCTTACATGAAAATTGATCATAATTAGTACAAAACTTTCAATAATTATTGAAAGGTTAAAAAGTAGTTGTATATTTGACGTATGAAATTAGAAGAAGGTAGATCAAAATTTATTCAGGCTTGGGGTTCTTTAGGGAGCTCTTGGGGAATATCTAAGTCCATGGCGCAAATCCATGCACTGCTGCTTTCTCATCCTGATGGATTAAGTACGGACGAGATCATGAAAGAAGTACAACTTTCTAGAGGTAATGTAAATACCAACGTACGTGAGTTGATCAACTGGAGGCTGGTAAGAAAGGAAACCGTTCTAGGCGAACGCAAAGAGTTTTTTATAGCACTTCATGATGTACATTCTATTGCTCAAAACATTATGGAAGAGCGTAAAAGAAGAGAGCTGGAGCCAGTAAGACGTTTACTTAATGAATTAAAAGCTGCTAAATTTGAAGGAAACAAAGAAGAAATAGAACATTTTCAAACCTTACTTTCTGACCTATCAGACTTTGTAAGTCAGATGGAAAACTTAACCAACTTAATGACTAAAATAAATAGTAACAATTATATGAAAAAGCTGATCAAAGCGATCTCATAGCTTTTTTATTTGAATTAAACTTTCAGTTTTTATTGAAAGTTCTAAAAATATAAATTATGAAAAACCTATTTAACCTTAATGTGTTGCTTCTATTGATTTGGGTACTTACAATAATTATTGATCCTGTATACAGTTTTTTAGGTTTTGTAATTCATGGATTTATTCAAGTAGGAATGAGCCTAGTTATGATTTTTAATAATAATTACAAGAAAGAAATCAAACAGTTAAGCATTATACATTTCATTGGATCTATCGTAGCGTGTTGTCTCATTTTTACAATTGGCATTCATTTAAAAACAGGACTCTTTGTGATAGGCTTATTGATGGCAATCATTCTATTTTTCTTTTCCATTTACAGCACCTATAGATGTAAGCCACCAATTAATACTTAAGAATATCCCAAGTATAAGCCACATGAACAGCTAACGTTTCTTGTCCTAATTAATTAAATTCTAATACCATGATCGCAAACCACAAATTACTCATCGACCAGAATTGCCCCATGTGCAACATTTATGGCAAGACATTTAAGAAGTTCAACATGTTAGATAAAGAATCTATAACTCCATACCAAATAGTAGGCGAGGAGCTGACTTGTACGATCGATATGCATCGTGCGCAAAACGAGGTTGCTCTTCACGATACCGTTACTGGAAAAACAATGTACGGTCTGGATTCTATGATAGAAATATTTGCTCAAGGCAAAAACTGGATCAAAAAGCCGTTGCAGTTTCCGCTGATTTATCTTCCTTTAAAACAACTCTATAAATTCATTACCTATAATAGAAAAGTCATTGCAGGAAACGCACCTAGCCCAGCAGAAGATAGAGTTTGCGAGCCAGATTTCAACTACTTTTATCGCACGTTATTTATCGTGTTTACGGCTTTGTTTACAGGTTTGGTGCTCAACTCTTACACAAGTCACATCACCAGCTATTTTGGTTTTACAACACCATGGTTTGTAGAATATATAATCTGTTTTGGTCAGGTAGTCTGGCAAGGAACAATGATTTTACTTTGGTCTCGTAAAAACAGTTGGGATTATCTAGGAAACATGAGTGCCGTTTCCACTCTTGGAGGAATTATATTATTGCCTTTACTATTTTTGAATTCGTTTTTTGACTTTTCCGGAATCGTGTTTCTAGTCTACTTTATGGTTGTGGTGGGAATCATGTTATTAGAACATTTACGCCGCTGCGGTAATATGAATCTCGGTTATCTGCCTACAGTGTCTTGGTTATCTTTTCGCACCGTTGTTTTAGGTATCATCATAATCACATTCTCATGAAAAAGATCGTTATCGCTGGTGGAACCGGCTTTTTAGGAAATGCTCTTAAAGGTTATTTTGAGGCAAAAGGGTTTGTTGTGATCTCGCTTTCGCGAAAGCGGAACAAAGACACCACTTACTGGAACGGTAAAGATCTTGGAGAATGGACTAAGCATCTAGAAGATGCTGAGGTGTTAATCAATCTAGCGGGAAAATCAGTAGACTGTCGTTATACCGGTGAGAATAAAGCAGCGATTTTAAACTCACGTATTGACAGTACACGCGTATTGAATCGTGCCATGGAACAAGCTAATCAAAAGCCAAAAGTATTTCTTAATGCTAGTACAGCAACTATTTATGTACATGCTGAAACGACTATAAATACAGAAGAAACTGGCGTGATAGGAGATGATTTTTCTATGAATATTGCCAAATCATGGGAGAAAGAATTTTACGCAACTGAAATACCAGATGTGCGTAAAATTGCACTGCGTACTTCTATTGTTCTAGGTAAAAATGGTGGCGCTTTTCCAAAATTAAAAACCATCACAAGATTAGGAATGGGCGGCAAGCAAGGTCGTGGCGACCAATTTATAAGCTGGCTCCATATTCATGATTTTTGTAAAGCCATAGATTTTTTGATTAACTCTAAATTATCTGGATCTGTAAATATCACAGCGCCAAATCCTAAAACCAACAAAGATTTTATGCGTGATTTGCGGAAACAATTAAGTGTTCCTATAGGTATTTCGCAACCAGTCTGGTTACTTGAATTGGCTAGTGCCATCATAAAAACAGAAACCGAATTGCTGCTAAAAAGCAGGTATGTGTATCCGCAGCGATTGCTGGATGCTGGTTTTGAGTTTGAATATAAAACGGTTGAGGAATGTATGAAGGAGTTAATCTAATTTGTTCTGCCTATCATACTCCACATAAAAATCTTCAATAATATCAAATTCTGATTCCTTAGAAGGTAACTTCAGCTTTTGAATTGTAGTGGTAGGTGTGATCCATTTTTTTTCTCCATCGATCAGGATTTGAATTGGCATCTCAAAATTATCTACCACATTAGACCATCTGTACTGCATTTTATTTTTAATTAAGGCATACTCTAAAACTGGAATTCGCACATCTCTTAGGTATTGATCAAAAACCGGTTGAAGATCAAGTCCCATTTTATCAGCAATATAATTTTCTATTTGTGCAGTAGTGACTGTTTGGTGATAAAACTCTGAATTAAGACCACGCAAAATCTCTCTCCATTTCTCATCGTCATTCGTGATTTTTCTTAAGGTGTGTAAAAGATTTGCGCCTTTGTAATACATGTCGCCGGAACCTTCGTGATTTACATCGTACTGTCCTATAAGAGGTCGGTCATTTCTAATACTGCGACGTGTCCCAATAACATATGCAGAACTAGCTTCTTTACCGTAATAATAGTCTAAAAATAAACTTTCAGAATAGGCTGTGAAGCTTTCATGGATCCACATGTCAGCAATATCTTTATTAGTAATATTGTTAGCAAACCACTCGTGTCCTGCTTCATGAATGATGATAAAATCAAATTTTAAACCCCAACCGCTACCAGAAAGATCATTGCCTAAATAGCCTTTTACATATTTGTTACCATAAGTAACTGAGCTTTGGTGCTCCATTCCTAAATAAGGAACTTCTACTAGTTTAAAACTATCTTCATAAAAAGGATATGGACCGAACCAGTGCTCAAAAGCCTTCATCATTTTAGGTGCATCTTTGAAGTGTACCTTGGCTTTTTCTAGGTTGTCTTTAAGAACATAGTAATTCATATCTAGAGGTCCATTTTCTCCTTCATAAACCTCAGAGAAATTTGCATAATCACCTATGTTGATATTTACACCATAGTTGTTTATAGGGTTTTCTACCAGCCATACAAAAGTTTTGGTTCCGTCGTCTTTAGAAGATTCATCTGTTAAACGACCATTTGCAACTGCGGTTAATCCTTGCGGTATAGTTATAGCGATGGTCATTCCAGTTTCTGGCTCGTCGTACATATGATCCTTACAAGGCCACCATACGCTAGCACCTAAACCTTGATTAGAAGTAGCTATAAAATGTTTGCCATTGCTATCTTTCTTCCAAGAAAAACCGCCGTCCCATGGTGCATTTTTTGCCTGTCGTGGATTTCCCTCAAAAAATATCTGGATGCTGTTTTTTGCGCCTGGCTTTTGTTTTTTTTCTAGAGTTATAAAGTGAGCATTTCCTTCTCTAGTCACCGATAGCTCTTTGTTATCAGCTAATACTTTATTGATCTTCATAGGTTCTTGAAGATCGATTTGCATAACTTGCTGCGATTCCAGCACCTCATAAGTTACCGTATTAGAGCCTGAAATAAATTTCTTTTCTGGCTCTACCATAACATCAAGATCATAGCGTATTAGATTCCACCAGACACGTTCTGGAGTGATGGAACCTCTTAGAGAATCTTGTCTAGTAAATTCTTGTTTATTCTGTAGGAGTTGAGCTTCGGTAAACTGAATGGATGTGAAAACAGTTAATATGAAAAGGAAAATATGGAATTTCTTCATTTTTTAATTTTATTTATTGGTGGTAGGAGAAGTCTATTGCCACTAACTTGATTTAAGATATGCTTTAGTAACCGTTTGCTGTGCTTTTTTACCTTGTGGAGTGAACCGCTTTTCGTAGCCACGACGTCTGCTTTTTTCTGCATGGTGTTTCCAGATAAAGCCGCCTGCCATCCATTTTTCATTCCACACAGCATCATAGAGTCCTTGAAACAAAATACTTTGTGCTTCCTCATTTATGGCTCGATCTTCACCTGCGTTTTTCCAAGGTTCAAGACCAGCAAAATCTGCGCTTATATAACCGTATTCTGTAAATAGAATTTGTTTGTTCAGCTTTCGCGAAAGCGTGCTTAATTCTAACTTCCATTTTTTCCAAGAGGCTTTAATAGTCGCTATAGTTGGTGTTTTTTCTTCACTTACTGGGAAATAAGCATCTACTCCTATATAATCCAACTCATCCCAAAAGGATACATATTTATAACTATTCCAGTTTCCCGCATAGGTTAATTTACCTTTGTAAATTTTACGAATTTCTTGAATTAGTTTAGACCAATACTCTGGTCTAGATTTTACAAAGGAATCTAATTCTGTACCTATACAAAAGATACTTATATTTTCTTGAGCGGCGATATGAGCAAATCTCATGATATAATCAGTGTAGCTATCTTCTAGAGTTTTCCAAGCGGCTTCATCGTTCAATTTAATATTCCCTGTATAGGCACCACGACCTATCCATATTTGTGGTTTAAGAAGCACATTTATTTTTTGCGCTTTCATCAATTGACTTGTTACTGCAACACCATGTGGCTTCTCGCCCCACCAGCCTCTTTTTTCTTCATAATTTACTTGAGGTTCTTCTAGGCTTCTCATCCATGCATAAGGAATTATGGCGGCATAATTTGCGTTGTATTTTTTAATAGGAGAAATAGCATTGTAATCAATAGAGTCTCTTGTTGCTACAAGAGTGATGCCTTTGATTTTTGATAGATTAGGAACAGCTTCTATCTTTTGATTTTTAGCAACTTCTTTATTTTGCGAGTTGCAAGAAGTCAAGATCATTGCAAGTAGTAGAAAAAGGATTTTATTCATTGATTTATGGGTAGAAGAATTGAATTGCAAATCAGCTATTTTTAAGAAACATGGAGGTCAACTTATCTGATTCATAAAACTAATCAAATTTGCTCAATTTGATGTTTGTTTTAACGGTTTGGTATATAACGAGCAATTGTCTTGCCAGTTTGTTTCAGTATAGAGGTGTTTTTATAGTACTCGCTTTCGCGAAAGCGGAACACATATCAACTCCTTACTGCTTATAATGTGAACCATTATGTTTATACTTGTGGTAGCTGGTTTGAGAAATAAGATAACCTAAGGGAATAATGTATAGGAATAGATGATGTATTCACCTTTGCTTTTGAGTCAAAAATCAGTTCATTTGTCAATAGATAATTCATTAATCTTAACTCCATGGAACATATAGTCATTATAGGTAATGGGATCGCTGGTGTTACTGCTGCGAGACACATTAGAAAAAATTCTGATAAACGTATTACTATAGTTTCTGGCGAGACCGATTATTTTTTTTCACGTACAGCCCTCATGTACGTGTACATGGGGCATATGAAATTTGAGCATACCCAACCTTATGAAGACTGGTTCTGGAAGAAAAATAGAATCGAATTAAAAAATGCTTGGGTAGAAAAAGTTTCTGGAACAGATAAACAACTTCATTTTAAAAATGGAGAGACGATGGATTTTGATAAATTAATTATCGCAACTGGTAGTGTTCCTAATAAATTTGGCTGGCCAGGACAAGATCTAGAAGGTGTACAAGGATTATATCACAAACAAGATCTTGAAAAATTAGAACAAAACGCACCTAATAATGAAGTTTGTAAACGAGCCGTAATTGTAGGTGGCGGATTGATAGGAATCGAGATGGCAGAAATGTTGCACTCACGACATATTCCTGTAACCTTTTTAGTAAGAGAAGACAGTTTCTGGAATGGTGTTTTACCGGCTGGTGAAAGCGCGCTGGTGAATGAAGAGATTCTTGCAAATGGAATAGACCTAAGGTTAAGCACAAATCTTGAGGAAATTATAGATGATGAAAATGGGAGATGCAAAGCCGTAAAGATCAAAGAAACTGGTGAAATTATAGAATGCGACGTCGTAGGTCTTACTGCAGGAGTTACACCTAATATAAGTTTCCTTAAAGATTCTGATATTGAATTGGGTAAAGGAGTCAAAGTGAACCGAATGCTAGAAACGAGCGTGAACGATATTTATGCCATAGGTGATTGTGCAGAGCAACGTGAAGCGATAGGTAGAAGACGACCTATTGAGGCAGTCTGGTACACAGGACGCATGATGGGAGAAGTGCTTGCACAAACTATTTGTGGTAACCCTATGGAATATAATCCAGGGCACTGGTTCAATAGTGCTAAGTTTATAGATGTAGAGTATCAAACTTACGGTTGGGTAAGTGGTAGAAATAAACCAGAATTTGAGGAACATTTTCACTGGAGACACGATAGTGAAAGTATTTGTGTCACGATTGCTTACCATAAGGATACGGAAGAGTTTTTAGGAATAAACACCTTTGGAGTACGTATGCGTCATGAGATTTTTGACCGCTGGCTTACTGAAGGCAGAAAAGTAGATGAGGTCATGAAGTACCTCAAGGATGCTAATTTTGATCCAGAGTTTTATAAAGATTATGAAGATGCCATCATCTCACATTATAATCAGCAACGCGGTAAACAAATTAATCCTAAGAAAAAAAGCTGGAAACGCATTTTTGCATAATCATTTACAACCTTAAGAACAACAAGCTTTATGAAAGCATTACATAACATAGGATTAGTTATTTTCCTCATAGGTCTAGCTATTTTTACCGGTTCTATTTTTGCAGGATCTTTTAATCTCACCACTGAGGATATTAATAACTTCATGGATTCTAAAGGAATCGAAAATGAATTCTTGAAAAAGGAATTAAATGACGCGGTCGTTATAGATGAGACTATGAACATCTTTACTTTCTCAAGTAATGTAAGAGGAGCTTTAAAAAAGAATAACGATCATTTTAATGCGCTCATTGAAAAATATAATGCTGAGAAAAATTGGGAAGCAAAGGGACAGCAATATCAGTATCGTGTGAACACTAAAGAATTTAGAGCGATGAGCTTTTCTCTGGCTAAAGTTGCCGGGACTGGTTTCATAGTCGAAAATAAGGGCTTGATGTGGTTATTAACTTTCGGTTTAGGGATTCTAGGAGCCTTGCTGTACATATTACCTCAACTACAGTTGCTAGGTCGTGCAGGAATAAAGAACAACGGTATCTATCACTCGCCATCTACTAATCGCGGCTGGATTGCCTGGCTAGTATTTGTATATCTGGTTAGTTTTTACCTGCTGTTATATTTCTATGCAGACTATGTGGTGAACTGGACCTTTATTGTTGACCCTATAAGTAAAGCGCTCAATGGAGGAGAAGCCAGCCAGTGGTTTGTGTATGGATTTTTATATTGTGTGATCATGCTAGTCATGGCAGTTAGAATGTATATCAAATACCGTCATAATAAATACCAAGTCCTTAGAACAACATCTGTATTGTTTTTTCAGATTGTTTTTGCGTTTCTTATACCAGAAATCATGACCAGTTTAAGTATGCCTGGATATGATTTTAAAAATGCATTTCCTTTAGATTATGATTTTTTCTTTTCTTGGAATTTGAATAGTCTTATGGAAAGTGGTGCTATTGGAATTTTCATATTGGCTTGGGGAATTGCCCTGACTTTAATTGTTGTTCCAGTAATGGTTTATTTTTTTGGTAAACGATGGTACTGTAGTTGGGTTTGTGGCTGTGGTGGACTAGCCGAAACTCTAGGAGATCCCTACCGTCAGCATTCTAGTAAAAAACTGATCGCATGGCAGTTAGAAAGATGGCTCGTGCATTCTGTTTTAGTTTTCTCTCTAGTAATGACTTTGGTGGTTTTGTATTGTTATTTCACAGGAGCCTCTTCATTGATAGGGATTCCTGCAGAGTGGATTAAAGACGCGTATAGTTTATTGATAGGCGCTTGGTTTGCAGGAGTAATAGGTACTGGATTCTATCCTATTTTTGGAAACAGAGTATGGTGTCGTTTTGGTTGTCCGCTGGCGGCATATTTAGGACTAGTACAACGTTTTAAATCGCGCTTTAGAATTACAACTAATGGTGGGCAATGTATTTCTTGCGGTAATTGTTCTACTTATTGCGAGATGGGAATTGACGTGAGAGCTTATGCTCAAAAAGGGGAGAACATCATCAGGTCCAGTTGTGTAGGTTGTGGAATTTGTAGTGCTGTTTGCCCACGTGGAGTTCTTAAACTCGAGAATGGTCCAGAAGATGGACGTATCAACCCTACCGAAATACTTCTAGGAAACGATGTTGATTTGATGGAATTATTAAATAAGAATAAGTAGGATAAGTGTTTCGCTTTCGCGAAAGCGAGAAACTAACGATTCCTAGAGTTTATACTGATACCTTGAACCTTGACAAATTTAAAAAATGGCAAATAAAACACAACCAAGCGATGAATCTGTAGAAGACTATTTACAAACAGTGGAACCCCAACAAAAAAGAGCAGATTGTTTTCGACTTCTTGAAATAATGGAAGATGTAATGGGTGAAAAAGCGCGATTGTGGGGTAACATGATAGGAGTAGGTGAGTACCATTACAAATATGATACTGGTAGAGAAGGTGACTTTTTTATTATAGGTTTTGCGCCTAGATCAAAAAACATCAGTATTTATGCAACGGCTTATAATGAAGAGTTAGATAAGAAAAAGGCAGAATTAGGCAAAGTCAAGCTGGGCAAATCATGTATTTATATCAATAAACTGAGTGATATTAGTGAAGATCTATTACAAGAAGTATTAGAAGAAAGTGTGCGCATTAATAAAGAGCGCTATCCCTAGTATTTAAAAAGCTGTCTTTTTAGATCTCTCAACTATAGTTTCTATAGCTTGACTAGCATGCACGCGACTATTTTCAATAAACCATTTATGAGTTTCTTGTCCACCGCATATCACACCTGCTAGAAAGACGCCATCAACATTAGTTTCCATCGTTTCAGAATTATAACTTGGAATTCTTTTATCACCTTCTAATTTTATGCCTATTTTCTCTAAAAAAGTGAAATTAGGTTGATAGCCAGTCAGTGCAACTACAAAGTCATTTGGTATTTTCTGTACTTTATTTGAAGTCTTTATGATGATATGCTCCTCTAAGATTTCTTTTATTTCACTATTGAAGCAAGCTTTTATGGAGCCTTCTTTAATGCGGTTTTCTATATCTGGTTTTACCCAGTATTTTACTCGTTCTCCTATAGATGATCCTCTTATGATCATAGTTACATTACCACCTTTGCGATAAATTTCTAAAGCTGCATCTACGGCACTATTACTTGCTCCTATAACAGCTACATTTTGAAATGCATAAAGATGAGGATCATCATAATAGTGTGTTACCTTATTCAAGCTTTCTCCCTTGATGTTCATTTTATTAGGGATATCATAAAAGCCTGTAGCAATAATAATATTCTTAGAGTGGTACTGATTTTTATCAGTTTGGATCTTAAAGTTTTTCAACTTATCAATAGCTATGACCTTTTCAAAAAGGTTAATTTGTAGACTATTTGAGGTAGCGATCCTGCGGTAGTATTCTAAAGCTTCTTGTTTGCTGGGTTTTGCTTCTTTAGATATAAAAGGAATACTATCTAATTCTAATTTTTCACTAGTAGAGAAAAATTGCATGTTTGCAGGATAATTGTAAAGAGAGTTTACCAAAGGACCTTTTTCTATCACTAAATATGAAAGACCGTTCTTCTTTGCTTGTAGTGCACAATTGATACCTATAGGTCCAGCACCTATAATAATTACGTCAAATAGTTTTGAATTTTTCATTGACCACAAAGGTAATTACCGGCTTGTAATTAAGCTCTTAAGGAAAGATTAATGCTTGAACTAGATTTACTACTTACGATTCAACTCGCTTCTTCTCATAGGCATCCCGTCAATTATTGCAAACAGTTCTTCTGAGTTGATCGCTGCATTGCGTTCTTCTTTTACACTACCATCAAGACCGATGAGAACTACTTTAAAAGGTTTCTTATTTTTATTGTAAGTAGAATAGAGCTTAGAATTTTTAATCCAATTTGCTTCTTGATTTGTCGTAATGTCAAGAAGTCTATATTTATCTGGTAAAACTGTATATACTATTAATTTACGCTCTGTGTAGCCTTCAAAAGAATCGTTGATAACTTGCAATTGATTAGAATACTCTTCATTAGAATTATTTTCTTCACTTATCACTAGTAGAATCCTGTTTTCCCAGCGATGTTTTTCAAGAGTTTGAGAAGATGTCATGAGTGAAATAATTGAGAATAAAACAAGTAAAGAAAATTTCATGCTTTAATTTAACTAAATGAAGGCCTGTCCATTATTAATTTATGGTTAAAATGTGAGCTGATATTGATCAATAAAAAACCGCTTTCAAATCAAGAGACTTGAAAGCGGTTTATACTGTTATTATAACTTGTTTAAGCGACTACTTCTACTTTTCTATTTAATATTAAGTTGAGGTAAAGATTCACTTTCTTTTTCAATTCATGTCTAGGACAGATAAAGTCTAAGAACCCTTTTTCAAGTAAAAACTCTGCCGTTTGAAAGCCTTCTGGAAGTTCTTTACCTGTTGTGTCTCTTACAACGCGTGGTCCTGCAAAAGCAATTAAAGCTCCCGGCTCACCTATGTTGATATCTCCTAACATAGCAAAAGATGCAGTTGTTCCTCCAGTGGTAGGGTCTGTACACAATGAAATGTAAGGAATACCAGCGTCACTTAATTGTGCTAATTTAGAACTTGTCTTAGCGAGTTGCATTAAGGATAATGCAGCCTCCATCATACGCGCTCCTCCAGATTTAGAAATTATCATGAAAGGAATATTATTCTTCAAAGAATAGTCTGCAGCACGAGCTATTTTTTCTCCTACCACACTTCCCATAGAGCCTCCGATAAATGCAAAATCCATACAGGCTACAACAAGGTCGTTTCCAGCAGATTTTCCTACGGCGGTGCGCACAGCATCCTTGAGTCCTGTTTTCTTTTGAGCAGCATCTACACGATCTGTGTACTTTTTAGTATCCTCAAATTTCAATGGATCTTTAGATACCATATTAGCATTAAGTTCTTTGTATTTATTATCGTCAAATAATATTTCAAAATACTCAGCACTACCTATTCTTACATGGTACCCATCTTCTGGACTAACATAAAAGTTGTTTTTAAGCTGCTCTGAGTCTACTATTTTTCCAGTAGGTGATTTATACCATAAACCTTTAGGCGTGTCCTTCTTTGCTTCAGTAGGTGTGGTAATTCCTTTCTTATCTCTCTTAAACCAAGCCATATCGTTTTCCATAAAAAAGCATTTAAACGATAGAACATTTAAATGCCAGGGTTAATTTATAAAGTATTGATGTTGTTTAAATCTTCAAAAGCTTGTTTTAATCTTGCTTTAAAAGACTCTTCTCCTACACGCAACCATTTACGAGGATCGTAGTATTTTTTATTAGGTGAGTCTGCTCCTGTAGGATTTCCTATTTGTGATAATAAAAAGTCATTATTGTCATCCATATAGGTCTTGATACCATTTGCAAAAGCCCATTGAAGATCAGTATCGATATTCATTTTTACTACTCCATAACCTATAGCCTCTCTAATTTCTTCTAGAGTAGATCCTGAACCACCGTGAAATACAAAATCTATGTGGTTGTGCTCTACGTTATATTTTTTTGAAATATACTCTTGAGAATTCTTTAAAATTTTAGGAGTAAGTTTTACGTTACCTGGTTTATAAACACCATGTACGTTACCAAAGGCTGCAGCGATAGTAAACTTATCACTAACTTTTTTAAGCTCTTCATAAGCATACGCTACTTCTTCTGGTTGCGTGTACAACTTAGACTCATCTACATCACTATTGTCAACACCATCTTCTTCTCCACCAGTTATTCCTAATTCAATTTCTAGAGTCATATCCATTTTGGACATTCTTTCTAGGTATCTTTTACAAATTTCAATATTCTCTTCTAACGGCTCCTCACTAAGATCGATCATGTGAGAAGAATATAAACTTTTACCGCTTTCGCGAAAGCGTGCTTCACTAGCATCTAATAAACCATCAATCCAAGGAAGTAATTTTTTGGCACAGTGGTCAGTATGTAGGATAACACTTGCTCCATAAGCTTCGGCTAACCTATGAACATGCTCAGCACCTGCAATACCACCTAAGATCGCCGCTCGTTGATTATCATTACTCAATCCTTTTCCTGCGTTAAAAACAGATCCTCCGTTAGAATATTGAATAATCACTGGAGAATTTAACTCTGCAGCTGTTTCCATTACCGCGTTTACAGTGTTAGAACCAACAACGTTTACCGCTGGTAACGCATAGCCATTAGCTTTGGCATGATTGAAAATCTCTTGAACTTGGTCGCCGGTAGCAACTCCTGGTTTTATATTGTGACTCATAATTTTTAATCTTATACAGGCAAAAATAAGCAAAATTTAATGCCTACCTTAAGGATATTAAAAAGGATAATTAATACCTACATTAAGAACAGATCTAGAGATTTTAAATTCTTTAAACCATCTTCTACCTTCTTCTAAGGCGGGATTATAGGTTTTAAATCCCATATCAAATCTTAAAACAAAGAATCCAAAGTCGTACCTCAATCCAGCACCTGTTCCTAAAGCAAGAAATTCCAGATCTTCTATTCCATCAAAAATTGCGTCGGGATCATCCTCGCTGTCAAGTACATTGTAAATATTACCTACGTCTGCAAATACAGCTCCTTTAAATGCACCAGATATAGGGAATCTATACTCTGCATTAAAAGCTAGTTTCATATTTGCTTCATTAAAATCATTTAAACCACCTGTTTTTCCTGGTCCTAATTCATAAGCCTGCCAGGCGCGGTTGTCGTTAGGGCCACCAGCAAAGAATGATCTAATGAACGGTATGTTATCTGAGTTTCCATAGGGAATTGCAATGCCACCAAATGCTCTTATAGCAAACACATGATTATTTACATACTGCCAGTGTTTTATGTAGTCGATTTCAGTTTTTATATACTGACTATATTCTACTCCAAAAACACGACGCCTGTTATTACTATTTTTATCGATCCCTACTAAGCTGGATATTCCTGAAAGCACATTTCCTGCAGACTCTATTCTGAAATTAAATCTAGAAAAATCATCATCATAAATTCCTTCTCGATTATTACGTGTCCAGTTATAGCTTGATGAAATGATAAGATTGTTTTGTGAAAGTCTGTCGCGTCGTTCGCGCACGTTTCTTAAGGTCTCCCGTTGATCTGGTGTAGCTCCTAGATTGCCTGCAATAGCATCATTAATAAAGGTGTTTGTTCCTGTCGGGATGCTTAAGTTGCCATCCTCATTTACATAGGTAGGGTTATTAATATTTAAATCTCTCGCTACATCGTTTACACTACTATAACTACTTTGGTAAACATTGAAAAAGTTTCCGGGATCTAGGTTGCGTACGTACTGAGCGTTAACTAAGTCTACACGAGTGCTTTTAATCGCAGTCTGTCTCCAGTTATAGGTTAATGCTCCATTTAAACTCTGTTTATCCAGTCCTATATTAGTCTGACTAAAGTAACCTACTGAGAAGTTAGTAGAAGGAGACATGTATTTGGGGATTAAATTATCTACATCAAATGGTAAGAATAACCTTGGAAAACTCAATCGAGCATCTGCTCCTAGTTCTTGAAGATCAAAGAACCTAGTGTCTCCATTTGCTGCATTAGTGCTAGCTCCTATATTTCCTCTAAAGGATATGTCGAGCAGCTCGCTACCTCTAAATAAGTTTCTTATTAATAAAGACGTATTTAAACCTACACCTATTGCTTGAATATTACTATGAGTGGTCTCTACTCCATAAGTGAATTCAAATTTTTTCTTTGAAGTAAGTAATACATTGGCAATAAGATTTGTACCTGTAGTATCTCTAGGATCTACCACATAGTTAATAGTAGGATAGAGAAAACTTTGTAATTCTGTAATTCTGCGATAGGTTCTATCCCTATCTATATCTCTGTAAATATCTCCTTTATGGAAGAAAATGGCATCAGTAAGCGAGGCTCTTTTGTATTTGCGTTTACCAAATCTTAGGATATTATAATCCTCATATTTGAGCGTGTCTGGTCTTTGAGTGCTACTTGCATTTTGATAATCTGGAATAATATTAACTTCACTTATTTTATGAATTTTATAAGGGATGCTATAAGTGGAGTCTGCAATTTTGAACTCTCGGTCTTTAATAATTAAAGTAATATTTGCTTTTTGATTTGTGTTTACCGTATCACCTTCAAATCTAATATTGTCTTTTTCCATATAGAAAGCTCCGTGATTTCTGAAATGAGAATTTAAACGGTCTCTCTCTGCATTGATATCTGGAGTAAAATATTGCTCTCCTTTTTTTAAAATACTTTCTGACTTGACTAATTGATACAAGGAATCTATTACAGGTGTCGCTATTTGAGTTGAAATACTATCTATTTTATAGGGCTGCCCGCGATCTACTAGGTATTCAACTTTAGCTCTTTTAGGTCTATCACTGTCTATAATATTGTGATCTACTTTTGTGTTGAACCATCCTTGATTCCAGTACCAAGCTCTAAGTTTTTCTTTTGATTTGTCAATTGCCACCTTATCAATTAGACTAGGTGGTTCTCCGGTTCTCTTGAGCCATTTATTAAAGTTAACTAATCCCTGCCCGAAAGCTATAGTCTGTTTTTCAGAAAGTATAGCGTTTCTTCTTTTTAGACCTTCTGGATTTTCTTGCATCCATTTTAAATAAATAGAATCACGATTAGGTCTAGCGAGGTTGTAAATATGAAGTCTTAATGGTATGTTGAGAAGCTTCTGATTAGGTTGAAGAGTAGGTAAAGTTTGCACTCTAGGATCTATAGGAGCGGCACTATCGACAAGAATAGTATTTTTAGTTAAAAGTTTTTTACCATCAGGCACTCGCTTGATAGCACTGCAAGAAACTAATAGAATTATAAGCAAGATAATTAATCCTATTTTTGCATGAAGTCCTGTTTTTTCCATAGTACAATATTCAAAAATACGATTATAAATGATTACAAAAAGCAAGTTAAAGCTTATCAAATCTCTAAGCAGAAAAAAATATCGAGAAGAGCACCAGCTTTTTGTAGTCGAAGGTTACAAATCCATTAGAGAGTTGATCAATTCTGGGATTTATACAGAAGTTTTACTAGTCACAGAAGGTAATCATAAACTCGACGATTTTGATCCAGAGGTAATAAGTGTTAAGGAAATGAATAACATTTCAAATTACACCACGGCGCCAGGTTATTTAGCAGTTTTTAAAATGATTCCTAAAACCGATATTCCAGACCAAGGTAAGATTTTAGTCCTAGATGATGTTAAGGATCCAGGAAATTTAGGTACCATCATCCGATTAGCAGACTGGTTTAATATACAGCACATTATTTGTAGTGAAGAAACAGTAGATATGTATAATACAAAGTGTGTACAAGCCAGCATGGCGTCTTTATCAAGGGTACAAATTCATTATACAGAATTAGCTACATTCCTTAATAATACGTCGCTGCCTATTTTTGTCACGGCCATGGATGGTGAAAATGTATATGAAACGACCTTACCTCAAGATGCGATAATTATCATGGGAAATGAGTCTCACGGAATAAGCAATGAGATTCAAAAATTAGGTAAAGCTATAAGTATCCCTCAATACGGTACCATTCAGAAAACAGAGAGTTTAAATGTCGCTACAGCTACTTCTCTTATTTTAGGAGAATGGTTGCGTACTACTACAATTACTGAAAAGTAAAGTTGATAAATACTCCTCTAGATTGCATACTGGTAATATTTCCAGTCCATGGGCTATTAGGGTCTGCATCTCTCACTAGTTCGTCACCCATTGCAAACACACCTCTAATGGAAGGAGAAAATTTAAAATAAAACAAGTATAGATCTATTCCTATACCTAGCTCATAATTAAAAACATTTGCAGTTTGTCTAAATTGACCAGCGCTGTTATCATCAGGATTATCAGAATTACTTGATAAATTGCTGGACCAGGAAGCTCCTGCTACTACAAATGGTTTCCAGTTGTTATTTCTTTTAGTAGAGAATTTAACAAGCAAAGGAACATGGATGTAAGTAGAGGTGACTTCTCTGTTCCTTTCGGTCTCGGTCATTAATGATGGATTTGGAAAAGTCAGGTTTCTAGTGGCAAATACAATTCCTGGTTCTAGTCTCAAATTAAAATAGTCATTTAAACGTACATCGCCCACTAGTCCTACATTAAACCCTGCAGTAGTCTCTGTGATGATATCTTCTGTGACCTCGTCATAATCAAATTTGTAATCATAAGAGTTAAACCCTAGATAATAACCCCAAGTCAATCGTTTTTGATCAAAGTTTTCTAAATTTCTAATTTTTTCTTTTGAAAATAATTGAGCACCAGCGGTTTGAAATCCTAATACTACAACTATGATGACAAGTATGTGTCTCATATTATGCTTTTACTGCTTTATAAATGGTAGATGCACCATGAAATTGTAATTCATTTTCTACTTCTTTAAACCCTACTTTCTTTAAAATATTGTTGAAGCGTTCTCCGTAAGGGAACTTTGAAGCACTCTTTGATAAATAGCCATAAGCGATTTTATCTTTTGAAAAAAGCTTACCAAGAGTAGGAACTATCAATCCTGAGTATAGATAATATCCTTGTTTAAAAGGAAACTTAGTCGGGATACTTGTTTCTAGGACTACTAGAATACCACCAGGTTTCAGCACTCTTAAGATTTCAGAAAGTCCCTTTTCTAGATCTTCAAAATTACGCACTCCATAAGATACTGTTACGGCGTCTATAGATGCATCATCAAAGTTTAAGTTTTCTGAATCGCCCAGTACCATTTCTATACGGCTATCAAGATTTTCTTCCTTTACTTTTATCTTTCCCACTTCTAGCATACCGCTTGAAATATCTAGACCTATAAGCTTTGAAGCATTAGTTTGCTGTGCCATTTTAATCACCAGATCACCAGTACCAGTAGCAATATCCATAATAACGTCAGGATCCTGAGCAGCTACCATTTTAACAACGTTGTCCCGCCATTTTTGATCCAGTCCCAAAGAAATCATTCTATTGAGGCCATCATATTCACCACTTATAGTGTCAAACATTTTTGTGACTTGTTCTTTCTTTCCAGAATTTTCTTCTTTGTAGGGCTTTACTTCTTCTGACACAATCTTAATTTTAGAGTAGCAAAGATAATGCAGAGCGTTGAGCTTATTGCTATTCCGCTTTCGCGAAAGCGAGATTATCACACTCATAATCGTTAAAAACTTCACATTTTTTATAAAATAGACTCCATTCCAGTATCTTTGAAGTACTACACAAACGATTATATGAAAATCCTTATTGCAGGAGCTGGAGAAGTAGGTTTTCACCTTGCTAAATTGCTGTCTTACGAGTCTCAAGATATTACACTCATTGATCCTATACAGGAGAACTTGCATTATGCTGATACACACTTAGATATTAGGGTGTTGCGTGGTGATTCTACCTCTATTAAAATTTTACAAGATGCACGCATAGATCAAGCAGATCTTGTGATTGCGGTAACGAGTAGCGAGACCACAAACATTACTATTTCTGTACTAGCAAAACAACTAGGGGCAAAACGTACTATTGCACGTATTACAAATACAGAGTTTCTTGAACATCAAGATGCGATAGGATTTTCTGGCTTTGGGATAGATGAATTGATATCTCCAGAAGCGCTGGCTAGTAAGGAAATTGAATTACTCCTCAATCAGAGTGCATTTAACGACAGTTACGAGTTTGAGGATGGAGCACTAACTATGGTAGGTGTAAACTTGCAACGCACGGCTCAGTTTGTAGGTAAAACAGTGCAACAAGCAGGAGAAATTTTTCCTGGAATTCATTTTATGCCTATTGCTATACAGCGTTTTGGTACTCAATACACTTTGATACCTCGTGGAGATACACAGTTTAAAGAAGGTGATCAAGTATACTTTATTACAACGGCCGGTGGCGTTGAAGAACTATATAAACTTACAGGAAAGACTAAGCATGTCATGCGTAACGTCATGATTTTGGGTGGTAGTAACATAGGAAAGCAAAGCGCGATGCAGCTTTCCAAAGCTGGCGTAAACGTGAAACTTATTGAAAAAGACGCCAAAAAAGCTTTTGATCTAGCAGACTCACTTCCTCAGGTACTTGTTTTAAACGGTGATGGTAGAAATGTTGAGTTATTAGAAGAAGAAAACATTCATGAAATGGATGCCTTTATAGCAGTAACGGGCAATAGTGAGACTAATATTATTTCTTGCCTAATGGCAAAAAGTAAAAGCGTTAAAAAGACGATCTCTTTAGTAGAGAACATGGATTACTTCCAGTTATCGCATAGTATAGGAATAGATACTTTAATCAATAAAAAATTACTGGCGGCAAATAATATCTTTAGATATGTGCGTAAAGGAGAGGTAGTCGCTATGACAAAGCTGAACAACATGAATGCAGAGCTGCTGGAATTTATTGTGAAACCAGAGAGTGAAGTTTGTGGTAAAACGGTTGCAAATGCTGGAGTCCCAAGAAGCGCCATTATAGGTGGAGTTATTAGAGAAGGAGAAGGAAATATAGTATTAGGAAGCTTTACCATACAAGCTGGTGATCGAGTAGTAGTATGTTGTTTACCGCGATCTATTTCTAAAGTAGAAAAACTCTTCTTATAATGACTAGACTCAATTATAAGATTATAGTATACATCATGGGACTATTATTAGTCTTTAATGGTGGTTTTATGTCACTATCTGCCGTAGTGAGTGCTATTTATGGAGAAAGTGAAGGGTTGCAAATTCTTGCTGCCGCAGGTGTTGCTATCTCATTGGGTGGCGTTGTTATGTACTTTACACGCAAGCATGTTAAGGAATTAAGTAAGAAAGAAGGTTACCTAATTGTAACGTTAGGCTGGTTAATTATGGCTTTTGCTGGTACTATGCCTTATACTTTTACAGGAGCAATTTCTAATTATACAGATGCCTTTTTTGAAACCATGAGTGGATTTACCACGACAGGAGCTAGTATCATGAATGATATTGAGATCATGCCTAAAGGTATTCTGTTTTGGCGTAGTCTTACGCACTGGATAGGAGGAATGGGAATTATTGTTCTTGCGGTAGCAATCTTGCCTCTATTAGGAATAGGAGGAATGCAGCTTTTTGCCGCCGAAGCTCCAGGACCTAGTAACGATAAATTACATCCTCGTATTACAGACACTGCTAAAAGGCTCTGGTTGATCTATGTAGGCTTCACAGGATTAGAAACACTATTGCTTAAAATCGCTGGAATGGGTTGGTTTGACGCGATTAACCATGCGTTGAGTACGCTTTCTACTGGCGGTTTTTCTACTAAGAATGCAAGTACAGCTTTCTGGAATGATAATCCTGCAATCCAGTGGATTATCGTAATTTTTATGTTTATTGCAGGAACAAACTTTGTCTTGAGCTATTTTGCTTTTAAAGGCAGGTTTTCTAAAATATTAAAAGATACCGAGTTTAAATGGTATGCTAGTTTTGTTTTTGGATTTTCTATTATAGGCGGGCTGTTAATTTACTTTCAAGCAGATCCATCTGTTTCTTCTATTAATCATCCTATGGTGCTGGGTGAGTTTGAAAGTGCATTTAGACACAGTACGTTTCAAGTACTTGCAGTAATAACTACAACAGGTTTTGTCACTGCAGATTATACGTTGTGGACACCTTTTTTAACCATTATGTTTTTTGGTTTATTCTTTTTAGGAGGTAGTGCAGGATCTACTTCTGGTGGAGTAAAGGTTATGCGCCATATAATCTTAATACGTAATGGTATCATGGAGTTTAAGAGAACGCTGCACCCTAATGCTATTTTGCCAGTGCGCTATAATGGTCGTGCTTTACAAAGCGGTATTGTATTTAATGTGCTAGGTTTCTTTATTCTCTATATGCTTTCATTTATTGTAGGAGCGACAGTTCTTGCCGCATTAGGTTTGGATTTTGAAACTGCCATAGGTGGCGCTTTAAGTAGCTTAGGAAACGTGGGGCCAGCCTTTGGTAATCTTTCTCCTGTAGATAATTTTGCTGGATTACCACCTTTAGGAAAATGGTGGTGTAGTTTCTTGATGTTGATAGGAAGACTGGAGCTGTTTACCGTATTGATATTATTGACGCCTTTCTTTTGGAGGAATAGGTGATAGCCAGTTGATGAAAGAATAAAGTTCTATAACATTATTAAAAGTGATATGATTATGTTTGATAGGATGATAAACATTAAAAAGGGAAGCTTAATAAAGCTTCCCTTTTTGAGTAAAATCGATTCATATTTTTAAGAAAGCACCTCTTTAATCCTCTTCATCGCTTCTTTAATTTGCTCTGTACTAGCAGCATAAGAAATACGTATACAATTAGGTGCGCCAAAGGCATCACCAGTAACGGTAGCGACTAGCGCTTCTTCTAATAAGAGTAAAGAAAAGTCTGTCGCATTTTCAATTTTTTGACCTTTAATCGTTTTTCCAAAAAAGGCCGAAACATCTGGGAACACATAAAAAGCACCTTCTGGAGAATCTGTTTTAAAGCCTTCGATTTCAGAAAGAAGTTGGAGAATTAAATCACGACGCTCTGCAAAAGCATCGATCATGTACTTTATTTTTGAAACTGGTGCTTCTAAAGCTGTGATAACCGCTCGTTGGGCGATACAATTCGTACCGCTAGTGATTTGTCCTTGCATCTTGTTACAAGCTCTAGCAATCCATGTAGGAGCGCCTATATATCCTACTCGCCATCCTGTCATTGCAAATGCTTTGCTCACACCATTAATTGTTACTGTACGATCGTACATAGATGGAATAGAAGCCATGCTGGCATGTTTACCCACATAATTTATGTGCTCATAAATTTCGTCACTTACTACAATGATATCCGGATAGTCTGCAAGAACATCTGCAAAGGCTTGTAATTCTTCCTGACTGTATAAACTACCACTAGGATTATTAGGTGATGAGAAGAGCATCATCTTAGTTTTAGGCGTGATGGCAGCTCTCAGTTGTTCTGGAGTTATTTTAAAATTTTGCTCTACGCCAGCTCTTACTTCTACTGGAGTTCCTTCGGCAAGTTCTACAATAGCAGCATAGCTCACCCAGTAAGGTGCTGGCAAAATACACTCATCTCCTTTGTTTAATAAAACCATTGCAACATTTGCAATAGATTGTTTGGCACCTGTAGAAACTACAATCTGACTGCGATCGTAGGTCAGGTTGTTGTCTCTTTTAAATTTATGGATAATGGCATCCTTTAATTCTACATAACCGTCTACTGGAGTATAGCTGTTATAATTCTCATTAATCGCTCTAATAGCAGCTTCTTTGACAAAATCTGGCGTGTTAAAGTCTGGTTCTCCTAGACTAAGTCCTATAATGTCTTTACCTTGCTCTCTTAGCTCGCGAGCCTTTGCGGCCATTGCTAGAGTTGCACTTGTAGGTAAGTTATTGATGCGATCAGATAGTTGAGAATTCATAATAGTTGTATTGTTTTACAAAAATATCATAACACTTGAATTAACAATCGTCTTAGTCGATAATTAATATTTTATTTTTGCACAAATTATAAAACAGTGCATCAAATCATAAAAGAACATTTTCCGCATATCACAGATCATCAATTAGAGCAATTTTCTAAACTAGGTGATTTGTACAAAGAATGGAATGCTCAAATTAATGTGATCTCTAGAAAAGATATCGATCAATTATATACAAGACACATTTTACATTCATTAGGTATTGTTACTGTATTACGCTTTCGCGAAAGCGCACCTAATAAAAGTGGCGGGACTAGAGTGCTAGACGTAGGAACTGGTGGCGGTTTTCCAGGAATACCTCTTGCGATCATGTTTCCTAAAACAAGTTTTCACTTGATCGATGCGATAGGTAAAAAGATAAAAGTTGTAGACGCCGTTGTAGAAGCATTGGGTCTTGAAAACGTTACTACAGAGCATGGTCGTGCAGAAAAAGTAAAAGGACGCTTTGATTTTGTAGTCTCTCGAGCAGTGACTAATATGCCTGATTTTGTACGATGGGTAAAGAATAAAGTGAGGAAAGATAGTTTTCACACTTTAAAAAACGGAATTCTTTATCTTAAGGGTGGCGATCTTACTGAGGAACTAGCAGCTTTTCCGAAGGCAACTATTTATGAACTGCAAGATGTTTTTGAAGATCCGTTCTTTGAAACCAAAAAGGTAGTACACTTACCGTTATAACTACAAAAAAAAAGCCACATCGATAGATGTGGCTTTTTTATTATGATAAACTATAATTACTCTCCTAAAAACGGATATCTGTAATCTGTAGGTGTTACAAAAGTTTCTTTAATCATACGAGGTGAAACCCATCTCAACAAGTTCAATTTAGAACCTGCTTTATCATTTGTTCCTGAAGCACGTGCACCACCGAAAGGTTGTTGACCTACCACTGCTCCAGTACATTTATCATTGATATAGAAGTTACCAGCGCAATTTTCTAATGCTGTAGTAGCTTGAGACACTGCATAGCGATCTTGACCTAAAATAGCACCTGTTAAGGCGTACTCACTTGTGGTATCGACTAAGTGAAGCATTTCTTCATATTGATCATCTTCATATACGTAAATAGTAATTACTGGGCCGAACAATTCGGTTTCCATAGTTACGTACTTAGGATCTGTAGTAACGATAACCGTAGGGTCCACAAACCATCCTTTTGATTTATCGTAATTACCACCTATTACAACGTCTGCATTTGAGTCGCTTTTTGCACCGTCAATATATTTTGCAAGTTTATCAAATGAGCCTTCATGAATTACGGCAGTGATAAAATTACTCATGTCCTCTGGAGATCCCATTTTAAAGCTCTCTACGTCACGACGTATTAATTTCTCTACTTCTGGCCACATGCTCTTAGGTATGTAAGCTCTAGAAGCTGCGCTACATTTTTGACCTTGAAATTCAAATGCACCTCTCACTATAGCGGTACTTACTTGCTCTGGTATAGCGCTGCTATGAGCAACGATAAAATCTTTACCACCAGTTTCTCCTACAATCTTAGGATAGGTTTTATAGGTGTTGATGTTTTCGCCTATTTTAGTCCACAGGCCTTTGAATACAGAAGTGGAGCCTGTAAAATGCACACCAGCAAAATCTGGATGTGACATTACTTCGTCAGTCATCATCACAGGATCTGCGTTAACCATATTTATTACACCATCTGGTACACCTGCTTCTTTAAAAACTTCTACAATGACTTGAGCGCTTAACATTTGATGGTCACTAGGTTTCCATACACAAACATTACCCATTAAGGCTGCACTAGATGGCAAGTTGCCAGCAATGGCAGTAAAGTTAAAAGGAGAGATGCAGTATACAAAACCTTCTAATGGACGGTATTCTAATCTATTCCATGCGCCAGAGGTAGATTCAGGCTGCTCTGCATAAATCTCTGTCATGTATTGCACGTTGAATCTTAAAAAATCCACAAGCTCACAAGCAGAATCGATTTCTGCCTGAAATATAGTCTTAGATTGATTGATCATAGTTGCCGCGTTAATGCGTGCGCGGTATGGTCCAGCAACCAGCTCTGCAGCTTTCAAGAATATTCCAGCTCTTTGTTCCCATGGCATTTGGGACCATTTTTTGCGAGCTTCAAGAGCAGTTTCAATAGCTTCTTGTACTTCTTTTTTACTACCTCTGTGGTATTTACCTACTATGTGTTTATGATCGTGTGGTGGTCTTATGGGAGCAGTATCTCCAGTTTTTACTTCTTTTCCATTAATGTAAAGAGGTACTTCAGTGTCAGTATTCCACAATTCTTTGTAAGCTGCTAGCACTTGGTCTCTTTCTACAGTTCCTGGAGCATATGTTTTAATAGGCTCATTTACAGCAACTGGAACTTTGAAAAATCCTTTTCCCATGATCGTAATTTGTATTTATAATTTGCGTGTGAAATTACAAATATTCTATCGTATCCTAATAGAGAAGATGGTAAAGAAATCTTAATAAGAAATAGGTGCTGGTTTTTATCTCGCTTTCGCGAAAGCGAGAACCTTAAAATCAATTCAAGGCAAAAGGAGCACTCAACTTAAATGTAGGAACAACAACTCTAAATTGATTAGAAGTAGCAAAGTTGACCATATTGTAAAAGCCGCTCATGTTTCCAAAAGGTGATGACAAGAGACAGCCGCTTTGATATGTGTGAGAATCTCCTGGCTTGAGAACAGGTTTTTTACCTATAACACCTTCTCCATCTACATGCTCTATGCGGCTCAAACTATCTTTTATGCGCCAGTGTCTAGAGGTAAGCTGGACAGAATCTTTACTTTGATTTTCAATAGTTATAGTATAAGCAAAGGCAAATTGCATTTTATAATTTTTATAAAATGTACCTTCAAAACTGGTCTTAACAGTTATCTTAATACCTCTTGTAATTTGCTGTAACATATTCTAATAAAGTGCTATACCCACCAAAAGTAGTAAACTTATTCCTGTTATAAGTCCTATAACAAATATAAAACTTACTAATAAAAATTTAATGATTGTTTTAAATCGCTTCTGTGAGTAAAAATTACGTAAAGCTTTGTAGAAATAAAAAGGTCCTATAAACCAAAAGAAAACCTGCGCTAGATTTACATATCCTAAAGTGATCCATTTAATAATAAATAATAAGATCATACTTAGAAATACAAATGTCAAAGTATTGAAGGCAAAAATCAAATGCTCCATATAAGTAAAATCTCTTCTGAGATAAAGTAGCCATAAGAACAAAGTTAAAATAGGAGTAAATAGAAATAGAAAAATGGGCAGTTTAGGAAGGATAATGTCTCCTAGAATGGAAGGATCTTCACCTATTTTGTTCATTAAAATTACTTTATCATAAATGGCTCTATTGTATTTGGAGTTTTGGTGTTCCATCTTTTCTAGAGCTGTTGAAGTATCAGCAATTTTATACTCGTCGTAAAAATCTGAATAGTAGTCTGTTTGCGTAAAGAAGCGCTGTGTGGTGCTAAGGCTGTCTAGCTTTGTTTGTGAGATCTTCTGGAGTGTGTTCTTGCTCGTTGCGCTTGCTACCGATGTTTTAAGACTATCGTTTTTTAATCTACTTTCTTGCTCTTTTCTTAATTTGCTAGCTACCATTTTACCTGCAAAAGAGCTGTTCTCTATCTCTTTTAATTCTTCGTCTGTGAGTGTAATTTCTTCTTTGTCATCTTGCATTTTTATAGAAATTAAACCGTTTTCTATATCGACCTCTGCCTCCTGATCGTCATTTTTATTCAGTACTTTTTCCACTTGTTCTTCGGTAAAATACCTAAAAAATTCTTGAGCTTGTACCATCAAAAAGAACACAATACAAACGCTTAGAAAAAACCGAAAAGGATTTGCATAGCTTAATCTTTTACCACTTATAAATTGCTTGCTTACAAAACCAGGTTTGAATAATAGATGTGTAATCGTACGCCAGATACGACTGTCATAAGAAAAGATGTTAGAGAAGAACTCTCCAAAGAAATCTTTGAGCGCAAGCTGCTTTTTAGAATTGAGCTGTCCACATTGATGGCAGTACTTGTCTTCTACGTCGAGTGGAGTGCCGCAATTAAGACATTCTTCACCTCTATATTTAATAAGCGATCTGGTGGTAGGTTTCATTTATTTGTAGCAGTTAAATAAATGTAATTAAGGTGTTTGGAATCCTAAACACTAAATTATACAAATTTTAAAGTTTTTGCTTATCAAGAATAAAATGCTGTTAAACATAATGATTTATTTGATAATAACGTTTTTTTTTTGATTTAAAAAATCTTTGCAAGGATAAAATAATATTAATCATTTAAAATTTTATGTATGAGAATTAAAAAGAAATATTTTCCGATAATACTTTTGATTTTATGTTTTATAATAAATGCCTGTTCAAAAGAAGGAATAGAAAACTATCAAACGGAAGAAAGTCAAAATTTTATTTCCAAAATTAGCGCCAATGCCATATTAGATGATGGGAGGTTCCTTAGTTTAATAGAAAAAAACGATCGACTTTTGAATAAGAATTACAATTTGGAATTATTAAATCAGTTAGTTGCAGAAGAAAATGATGATGTAGAATTATTAGGTCAATCTCTTGGTTTTGAAACGACATCGGAGTTTATAAATTTTCAAAATGAATTTGTACAAGATTTAAATTACCTTCAAGATACCTATAATATAAAGGAAATAAGTGAGATAGAATTAGTCGATTTAATACATCAAACTGGTTATTATAATTCTCAAGTAGAATCTGACCCTTTTTGTGATAGGGAACGAAGAAATTGCTTAGTGCAAGCTTCGGCAGCTTACACTTTAGAAGCTGTTGGTTGTTCTGCATTAAATCTGACTTTGTTTGGTGGTGTTGTTTGTTATGGAGTTATAACCGCTTTGTATTTATCTGAAGTAGATGACTGCGACATACAATATCAAAGATGTGGGGCGTCTTAAAAGTTTTTACTATGATTTTAGATAAAAGAAACCGACACGCATTAGCATATTTTTTAATTCTAGTAATAGGAATATCATTGTTTGAAATTAACTTTCTAGTAGATACTTTTGTTAACAGAATGATATTTTATGGACTAATGTTTATTGCAGGTTTGAGCATGTTAATATATCACCGTAAAAACCTAAAAAGAAATGTTCTAATAGTTCAATTTTCTTTTGTGATATTGATTATAGCGATAGTGTCATGGACATATTTATAAAAATTAAGATACTTTGAAATAATTTCTAAGTATCTTTTTTATTTAATTGAAACATTCGAATTAATTCGTAATATTCTGAGAGTTTGCTTCTCCTATTCCTATTAGTTGATCGTAACGACCACCTAACTCTCTATAATAAGCAAGAACCGAATATTGATTTTCTGTTTGCCATTTATTACCGCTTATAAAACCTGGGTCTTGCGTGCCGTCTTCATAGATAACTTGGTAACGGTAGTTGTAAAACCCTTGCTTTAATAAGATTATAGCTTCATATTTACCAGATTTAGGATTAAAAACAGCTTCATTTTCTTCCTGTAGCTGGAATGCATTATAATTACCCATAATGTATACTTGAGCATCTGGTGGCAATTGAATTCCTTGTGTATCGAGTGCAAAGTGAATATTTACATATTCTGCCTGGACGTCGTTATCTTCATTATCAATAGTGGTGACTAGAAAGTTCCCGTTAATATCTGGGTTAAAAGTGTATTCTAGATCTTTGCGTGGTCCGTCAACAAATAAGTAGGCTTCATAAAGATCTTTCTTACGTACAAAATCTATGTTCACATTAGGTGATCTGAAGTCTCGATTTTCAAAATTTAAAAATTCGTTTCCGGCCCAGAAAGATGTCTTTTCATCATATCTGTAAACTTGTTTATTTCCTAGGTTGAATTGTGGTTTTATATCTGTAATAACTGTATTCAAATCACTGTTTTGAATGATAGCCACTTTGAGCTGATCGTTAGGATTTATGAAGTTAATCTCTCCAGAATCTACAAAGAACTGAACACGCTGTTGAGAATTTACAAACTGTAGATCTCGAGCTCTTTTAATTTCTACACCTACCACAGCTTTCTCGTCTAGTACCATGAACTTTCTTGAGAACACAAGCTCGCGATCATCATTATATATGTGTATCATGTAATTGCCACTTACTTTAAATCCTTGTGTAAATTGATTTGGGATTCTTAGATCGTAATGTGAATAAGGTTGAATCGTGGTAAAGGAATTGCGATAATTAAATATGCGCATATCATCAATACCTTGTAAAAATTCATTTTTAAATAATTGACTAGGGTTCCAGTCGTAGTCATAATGTTCAAACTGGTAGTAATAATCAGCCTCGTCGCCTATAACATCGTCAAAACTTATTTCAAATCCTTCACCTAAAGTAAATATAGGAAGCATGTTCTCTGGAGGTTTGTTAAAAGTAACCGATTTAATATAATCAGGATCGTTAACCAGCTCATCCATGGTTTGAGAATAGCCATAAAAAAAACTAAAAAGAACTGTAATTGATAATAAAATATACGACTTCATATAGGATTGCAATAAAGGATAAATATAACTTAAAGTTAGTTGATAATTACGCTTTCGCGAAAGCGGTGCCAAAACTAATTAAAAGATCTATTTAGAGAGAGTCTAAATAATTATTTAAGTTACATTTCAGATCATTATATCGTAAATTTGCAGACTTTTATAAAAGACTAAATATAACATCCTATGTCAAAGGACATTAAGATTAGAAAAGGGCTTGATCTTAAGCTCAAAGGAGAAGCTAGCAATACTATTGTAACAGCTTCAAAGTCTTCCATTTATGCTATAAAACCTGCTGATTTTCACGCTGTTGTACCTAAGTTGATACTTAAGGAAGGAGCGGCTGTTAAAGCTGGTGAACCGCTTTTTTATTCAAAGTACGATGAAAAAGTAAAATTTGTAGCTCCTGTAAGTGGAACGATTTCTGAAATTTTACGTGGTGCCAAAAGACGTATACTAGAAGTGAAAATTACAGCAGATGGAAATTCTGATGCGATTTCTCATGGCAAAGTAGATGTGGCTACAGCCTCTGCAGATCAGATTAAATCACTGTTACTAGAAGGTGGATGCTGGCCTTTTATTATTCAGCGTCCGTATAGCGTTATTGCCAGTTCTGAGGATACACCTAAGTCTATTTTTATATCTGCTTATGCAACAGCTCCATTAGCTGGTGATCCTGAAGTTTTTCTTGCAGATAAGAAAGATGCGTTTCAAGCAGGTATTACAGCTTTAAGTAAGCTTACCTCTGGAAAAGTACACCTTTGCGTAGGTAAAGGTTCTTCTTTAAAGGATGTAAAAAATGCAGATGTTCATACTGTAAAAGGACCGCATCCTGCAGGGAATACTGGCGTTCAAATACATAAGATAGATCCCATTAATATGGGAGAGCGTGTATGGACAGTAGGTGCAGAAGATGTTGCCATTATAGGTAACTTGTTTCTAACTGGTGAGTTTAAACCAGAACGAACTGTTGCGCTAGTAGGAACAGATGCAAAAGAAGCTGATCGCCAATATTACAAAACGATTATAGGTGCTAATGTAAGTAGTATAATCGGTGAGGTGGATACAGATAATACTAGAATCATCTCGGGAGATGTGCTTACTGGTGATAAGTTAGAAAACAACCAGTTTTTGAATTTTTATCATAATACACTTACTCTTATTCCAGAAGGGAATGAGTATGCTTTACTAGGGTGGTTACCGTTTACACGTAATAAGGTGCCATCTAACGCTGGAACTTCTTTTTCTAAGTTGTTAGGAGGTAAAAGAGAAGTTGATACCAACTTAAATGGTGAAGATCGTGCACTAGTAGTAACTGGTGAAATGGAAGAAGTAATGCCTATGGATATTTATCCATTACAGCTTATCAAGGCTTGCATGGCAGGAAATATAGAAAGAATGGAAAATCTTGGGATTTATGAAGTAGCTCCTGAAGATTTTGCTCTTATTGATTTTACTAATACGTCTAAACTAGAGGCACAAGAAGTGATACGTCTAGGTTTAGATTTAATGTTAACAGAAGTAGGATAGACTATGAAATGGGTTAGAAACAAATTAGACCAAGCGAGAAAGCCGTTTGAACCTGGGCAAAAATTTGAAAAATTTGCACCAGCGATAAATGCTTTCGACACTTTTTTATTTACTCCTAATCACACCACTAAAAAAGGTGCCCACATTAGAGATGTGGTGGATTTAAAGCGTACAATGATTACAGTTGTACTTGCTTTAATACCAGCACTACTTTTTGGTATGTGGAATACAGGTGCTCAATACTTGTATCAAGAAATGGGACTAGCTAATGTAACTGATGTTCCTTTTTGGGATGCTTTTATTGAAGGTGCTATTTTAGTAACGCCTTTAATTATTGTAAGTTATGTAGTGGGATTAACGATCGAGTTTATTTTTGCAATATACAGAGGTCATGAGGTTAATGAGGGATACTTAGTTACAGGGCTTTTAATACCGATGATTTTTCCGGTAGATATTCCATTATGGATGCTTGCGATCTCAGTTGCTTTCGCTGTATTAATTGGTAAAGAGGCATTCGGTGGTACCGGAATGAATATTTTAAATCCAGCTCTTACCGCACGTGCATTTGCATTCTTTGCATACCCTTTATATATGTCTGGTAACGCTATATGGGTGCATCAAGGTGCAACTGATAGCATTTCTGGAGAAACGATTTTAGGAACACTTGCACAAGGTAAATCTGTTGCTTATAGCTTTTTTGACGCAGCAGCTGGTTTTATTCCAGGTTCTGTATCTGAGACTTCAACTATCGCTGTGCTTATAGGTGCAGCAGTCTTAATGCTTACTAAAGTAGGAAGTTGGAGAATTATAGTAGGTGGATTTGCCGGTGCGGCAGTAATGGGATTGATTTTCAATGCTTTTGGTTTGAATGCTTTAATGCAATTTGACTGGTATATGCATCTTGTGGTAGGAGGATTAGCCTTCGGTCTTGTCTTTATGGCTACAGACCCAGTAAGTGCCGCTCAAACAATGAAAGGGAAATGGATCTATGGTTTTCTTTGTGGATTCTTTGGTGTTATGATACGAGTATTCAATCCAGCATATCCAGAGGGAATCATGTTAGCAATATTATTGATGAACGTATTTGCTCCTACTATTGATCATTACGTGATTCAAGGAAATGTATCAAAACGTAAAAAACGCCTTGCAAAAGCTAAGGCAAAACTTCAAACAGCTTAGAAATGGATAGAAATTCAAATGCTTATACATTTTTATTTGTCGTACTACTTATTGCAGTAGTGGCAAGTGCTCTTGCGTTAACTGCGACAGCTTTACAGCCAGAGCAGGCAGAAAATGTTAAGAATGAAAAGATGCAAAACATTCTTGGTACCGTAGGTATCGAGGTGGCAAGAGATAGTGCTCAAATCCCGTTTGACAAATATATAGTTGAGCGTATAGCACTAGACAGTAAAGGACAAGAACGTAATGATGTAGATGCTTTTACCGTTGATCTTAAAAAAGAACTTAAGAAAGATGTAGAAGAACAAGCTTTTCCTCTTTACGTTGCTGATATTGAAGGAGCAAAGTACTATATCGTTCCTTTGAGAGGTAAAGGTTTATGGGATGCAATTTGGGGTTATATAGCTTTAAAAGATGATGTGAATACCATCAAAGGAGCTGTGTTTGATCATAAAGCAGAGACTCCTGGTTTAGGTGCAGAAATTACTCAAACTTGGTTCAGAAAGAGATTTGATGACGAAAAAATCTTTGATGATGCTGGTAATTTTATCGGAGTATCTGTAGCAAAAGGTTATCAAGGTGGTGATAACAAAGATGATAATGCAATAGATGCTATCTCTGGAGCTACTATTACTGGTGATGGAGTTACTGATATGATATCAGAGCGTTTGATAAATTACCTTCCTTATTTTAAAAATAATACTAACGTAAAAGTGGCTTCTAATTAATTAGTTCCGCTTTCGCGAAAGCGATATAAATCCAACCGTAATGGCTGAAAATAAAAATATTAATAAGAAAGAAGATTTGATTCTTTTCTTGTCAGACACCGATGAGAGAGAAGGTCTTTTAGGAAAGAAGAATAGAAAACTACTTGCTGATCCTTTTACGGACAACAATCCAATTACAGTTCAAGTTTTAGGTATTTGTAGTGCACTTGCAATTACAGTGCAATTGAAACCTGCTATCGTAATGTCCATAGCTGTAATGGCGGTAATGGCATTTTCTAACATGATCATCTCAATGTTGCGTAATTTGATTCCTTCTAGGATTAGAATTATTGTTCAATTAGTGGTTGTAGCAGCGTTAGTAATTTTAGTTGATCAAATTCTTAGAGCTTACGCTTATGATGTTTCTAAAGAACTATCTGTTTTTGTAGGATTAATTATTACTAACTGTATTGTGATGGGACGTCTTGAGGCATTTGCTTTAGGAAATGGTGTGTATAAATCATTTCTTGATGGTATAGGTAATGCGGCAGGATATGCATTTATCTTAATTCTAGTTGCTTTCTTTAGAGAATTATTAGGAGCAGGTAAATTACTTGGTATGGAGGTAATACCTCAATCATTTTATGATGCAGGATATGTAAATAATGGTCTTATGTTATTATCGCCTATGGCGTTAATTACAGTTGGTATCATTATTTGGATACAGCGCAGCCGCAACAGAACTTTAATTGAACAAAATTAATCTAAGAAATAGAAAACATGGATTTAATTAATCTCTTCGTTAAAAGTATTTTCATAGAGAACATGGTTTTTGCCTACTTCTTAGGTATGTGTTCTTATCTAGCAGTATCAAAATCTGTTAAAACAGCAGTAGGTTTAGGTGCAGCTGTGGTTTTTGTATTAGGAATTACAGTGCCTATTAACTGGTTACTCGATACGTATTTACTAAAGCCTGGTGCTTTAACTTGGTTAGATGCAGAGTATGCAAACATTGATTTATCATTTTTAAGTTTTATCATGTTCATTGCTGTAATTGCAAGTATGGTACAATTAGTAGAAATGGTTGTTGAAAGATTTGCACCGGCTTTATATGGAGCTTTGGGTATATTCTTACCACTTATCGCTGTAAACTGTGCCATTTTAGGTGGATCTTTATTTATGCAACAAAAAGATTTCTCTGGTATAGGAGAGTCTGCAGTATATGGTGTAGGTAGTGGTATAGGTTTCTTCCTAGCCATTCTTGCTATCGCTGCTATACGTGAAAAAATCACTTATTCAAATGTACCTGCTCCATTACGTGGATTAGGAATTACATTTATTATTACTGGACTTATGGCATTTGGTTTCATGAGTTTTATGGGAATAGAAATTTAAAAAGAAAACATCAATATGGATTCTAACTTATTTACGATATTAGCGAGTGTAGTTATATTTCTTACACTTATTTTACTTCTTGTTTCCTTACTTTTAGGAGCAAAGTCTAAGTTGTTGCCTTCTGGACCAGTTACAATTAATGTAAATGGTGAAAAGGATATTACAACTGGATCTGGTGGTACATTACTGGGTACTCTAGGAGATAACAAATTATTCTTACCATCTGCTTGTGGTGGTGGTGGAACTTGTGTGCAATGTAAATGTATTGTTGCTGAAGGTGGAGGAACAATTCTTCCTACTGAAGAACCTCATTTTACTAGAAAAGAAATTGCCGAAGGATGGCGATTAGGTTGCCAGGTGAAGGTAAAGCAAGACATGAAAATCGAAATTCCTGAAGAGGTATTTGGAATCAAAAAATGGGAAGCAGAAGTAGTGCGTAATTATAACGTAGCCTCTTTTATTAAAGAATTTGTAGTACGTCTTCCAGAAGACATGCATTATGAAGCTGGTGGTTATATTCAAATTGAAATTCCTAAGTGTGAAGTTCGTTTTGAAGATATGGATATCACTGCTCACCCAGAAGAACATGAAACTCCAGATAAATTCCAAGAAGAATGGGATAAGTTCAACTTATGGCCACTTGTGATGAAAAATGGGGAGACAGTAGAGAGAGCATATTCTATGGCCTCTTTCCCAGCTGAAGGTCGTGAGATCATGTTAAACGTGCGTATTGCTACGCCGCCATGGGATAGAGCAAAGAATGGATGGATGGATGTGAATCCTGGTGTCGCAAGTTCTTATATCTTTAATCAGAAGCCAGGCGACAAGGTTGTCGTTTCTGGACCTTATGGTGAATTCTTTATTAACCACTCTGATGCAGAAATGCTTTATGTAGGTGGTGGAGCAGGAATGGCACCTATGCGTTCTCACTTATATGAGCTATTTAAGACTTTGAAAACAGATCGTAAGGTTACTTACTGGTACGGTGGTCGATCTAAAAGAGAGTTGTTCTATATCGAGCACTTCCGTGAACTAGAACGAGAATTTCCTAATTTCAAATTCTTTATGGCACTTTCAGAGCCTATGGAAGAAGATAATTGGAAAGTAAAAGAAGATATTAACGACGAGTCTGGTGATGGATTTGTAGGATTTATTCACCAAGTTGTTATCGACCAATATTTAACAAAACATGACGCGCCTGAAGATCTTGAGGTATACTTCTGTGGTCCGCCGTTAATGAATAACGCTGTTGGTAAAATGGCTGAAGACTTTGGTGTAGATCCTGAAAACATACGTTTTGATGATTTTGGAGGTTGATTTCTTCAAATTCTAATTTTAAATAAAAAAGCTCCAACTGTTAAGATGGAGCTTTTTTATTTGTGTAAAATATACTGTACTCAACAATTGATTCAGTGTTGATGTAATTGTAAAGTATAAGATGATTTTCAAATCTCATTACTTTCAATCAAAACTTCCTTTATTCAGTGAAGCCTTTTCAGTTTATTAATTATAATCCACCAAAGATTATGTCTTAAATGCTAGTAGAACCTTTAGTTTAAATATTGAAAATAGCACTCTTAGAGTTGATATATGTTCTGTTAAAATAGAGATCATCTTTAGTCGAATTATAAATTATTCGGAAGTTTGCGATTTTCTTATAATTTCTCCATAGGCTTAATAATCGCCTTATAAACGTTTTGAATATCGCTTTCGCGAAAGCGGAATTAATCAAATTTAAATTCAAACTAACAGAAGAGTCAGAAAATTTATATTCTGATTGTTTATAATTGAGCTCTTGAATGATTACGATAAGCAAAATAAGCGATGTATCCATAACAAAGAGTGAGTATAGTAAGCGCTACTTTAAATCCAGAATAGTCCACGATAAAACCGAAAATAGGTAAGATCACGCCACCACCTACGATTGCCATACAAAGCAATCCTGAAATTTTAGGTTTTAAATCACCTTGTCCATCAAGTGTTGTTGTAAAAATGGTTGGAAACATGATGGAATTAAAAAGTCCTACGGCAAGTAGCGACCACATGGAAACTAATCCAGTTGTAGAAACACTTACTAGAATTAAGGAAACAGCTGTGAGACCAAATACAGTTAAGATGATAGTAGGTTTAAATATTTTAGTTAGATAAGAACCTATAAAACGACCTATCATTGCGCCTAACCAGTAAAAGGTGACAAAAGCACCTACGATTCCTTTGCCATCTATATCTGTGGTTGTACCACCGAATAGTTCAATAATAGAAAAAGATAGATTCTTAAGGACAGGTGTTTCTCTTATTATAGAATCAAGATTCATTTCCATAAAATAGGTCACAGCAGCCGTACCGATGGTAACCTCGGCACCTACATAGAAGAAGATTCCTAATATCCCTAACCAAACCGATTTTTTACTTAACGCTTTTTTATAAGTTCCAGTGTTTTCACTTTCAAGGATCTTAGGCAGCTTAATAAACAAGAAGGTAATTCCTAAAAGAAAAATGAGAAAAGAAAACAATAAAAAAGGAGATTGCACAGCAGCTGCTTCTTGAATATAATAAGCATCTTTCTCTGCTGTCGACAAAGCATTTATTTCATCACCAGTTAAGATCTTATCGCTTAATAAGTAAGCGGCACCTACTAAAGGTGCAATGGTGGCACCAAAAGAATTAAATGCCTGTGATAAGTTAAGACGGCTGCTTGCTTTTTCTTCCGGTCCAAGTACAGCAACATATGGATTTGCGGCTACTTGTAAAATGGTAATTCCACCGGCTAAAGTAAAAAAGGCAAGTAGAAATACACCAAAAAGACGAAACTCTGAGGCAGGATAAAATAAAAGACAACCTACAGACATAGTGATTAGGCCTATAACAACACCTCTTTGATATCCAACTTTAGAGATTAAGCCACCTGCTGGAATGGAAAACACAAAATAAGCCACAAAAAAAGCCGACTGTAAAAATGCAATCATTCCATAACTTAATTCAAAAACCTCGCGTAACCTTGGGACAAGACTATCTACAAGTACAGTTATAAAACCCCATAAAAAGAACAGAACAGTTATAATTATAAAGGCTGTGGTGTAATTTTTTTTTGTTTCCATTAATGATGGTTGTTGGTAGGTTGATTTATAGCAATCACTATATTTTTAAATGCGCTGCAGATTCGATTCTTGTATTCGTAGAATTTTTATACTCCATTCTAGCAAAACCTGGATGGATGCAATAGCTTCCTGTTTCACCAGCTTTATTCATAGCAATATAGGCTACTTGAAAGTTTTCTATGTTTTTATTTTTTACGGTAATTCTTTGCAATGCTTCTTCACAAGCTTGTTGTGGAGATTTTCCCTGCCGCATTAGTTCGACAATAAGAAAGCTACCTACATTTTTCATGATTTCTTCTCCCATTCCAGTTGCTGCAGCGCCACCTATTTCATTATCTATAAATAATCCGGCACCTATAATAGGAGAATCACCTACACGGCCTTTCATTTTATAAGAAAGTCCTGAGGTAGTACATGCTCCAGCAATATCGCCGTTTTGATCCATACACAGCATTCCTATTGTATCATGGTTTTCAATGTTGATAATAGGTTTGTATTCGCTGTCTTTTAACCATTCTCGATACGCTTTTTCAGATGAATCCGTGAGCAAGTCTTCTTTTTCAAAACCATATTTATAGGCTAATTCCTCTGCTCCATCAGCCGCTAACATCACATGCGGAGTTTCTTCCATCACTATTTTTGCAAGTGCGGCAACATTTGTAATATTTTCTACACAAACTACCGCACCACAATCTCCATTAGAATCCATGACACATGCGTCAAGAGTTACATTTCCTTCTCGATCTGGTGCGCCACCTTTTCCTACTGTGGTGTTTTTAAGGTTTTCTTCTTCTACAGCAACTCCTTTTATGGCTGCGTCTAATGCATTCATCCCTTCATCAAGAGCTTTTCCTGCTGCATTATTTGCATTTGCAAATGCCCAAGTACATATCGCAATAGGTTGTTTTTTATCAGTCATTATTTTTTTCGGTTTTTCCACACAAGCAAGTAATGTCGCCCCAAGAGAAAGAGCAACTCCAGCTTGTGTGCTTTTAATGATGAATTTACGTCGGTTCATTTAATGATTCAATTTTCTGAAAAAAAATTCTAAAGTTCATCTTAACTCTAATCGACACTGAACAAATACATAGTATTTAATTTAACTATTAAATTCATTTGTAATCTTTTGTATTAAAAATTATTTTCTTCTTGAAAATCTAGGTAAGCCGCTTCACTTTGAAAAAAGAATATCATAAATTCATCGAAGCTTAGCTTTGTATATCTATGACCCATATCTTTTCGAATGAGTTTTAATAATTCATAGTACAATGTCATATGATCAAGCGATTTCGAATCTTTAGTAATTTCAAGAGTCCATTTACTATATTGTCTAAAAACATCATCAGGTGCATATACGAACATATCTTTTTTTATTTCTAAAAGTCTTTTAACTAAGTCTCTTTCAGAAATCTTTTTAGTAATTTTTCCTGATGCGGTTATATCAAATAGAAGATGTATAATACTAGAGTATAGGTTGTACTTCTGTACAGATAACTGATTTTCAATATCTTTAATTTTATCTTTTTGATGTCGAACTCTCCAAAGTAAATAAGTACTTATAGTTCCTAAGATAAATATTAAGATTTCCGTGATTTTTATATTTTCGAAATCCATATCATACAGGCTTATAAGCCATCGCCTTGATTTCAATCAATAAATGCGGATGTGGCAATTGATGCACAGCAACGGTAGTTCTGGTAGGTCCATCGTAGTCAAAAAACTCACCGTAAGTTTCATTATAACCGCCAAAATCATTCATGTTTACTAAAAAAGTGGTTACATCTACGACATCTTTAATAGAAGCACCTTCCGTTTGTAGGATAGCATCAATGTTTTCTAGAACTGCTGTGGTTTGTGCTTTGATATCAAGATTAGTCGTTCCCATCTCGTCCACTTCTACACCTGCAAAAGTGTTGTCTTTTCTACGACTGCTGGTTCCTGATACAAATAGAAAATCGCCCACGCGCTTTATGTGTGGATATTTTCCTCTTGGTTTTGCTTTGTCTTTTAATACTGCCATGTTGTTATTTTAAATTATCCTCGCAGCCACAACACCTCTTCGGTCTTTTGCTGGATGGATTTTAATAAATCGTTTAAATCGTCGTCTACTTTTATTTGGTCGTTTTCTAGCAACCATAAAATGGCTTTGTCCTGCGCTCGTCCTTTTAGCATGGCTGTCTCATAGCTTATTCCTTCCTCAGGGAAAGTTACGAGTGAGTATTTAGATTGGTATTCGGCTTTCGCGAAAGCTGCTTCTAAACGCATCTCGATTTGCCTTTTCAACTGGAAATTAGGATTTGCAACGCTATCTCTCATCTCCACAAAATTGTCCAAAGCCAAATTTGCGATAGCATCAGCATCTGGTTTTCTTATTTTAGAAAATGCTTGAAATGCGTCTGACCAAGTTTCATTTTTATCAATCATCTCATCAAAAACCACTACGTCTTCAAAACTCGCATTCATACCTTGACCATAAAATGGTACAATCGCATGTGCGGCATCACCCATGATCAGACTTGTGCCATAAGCAGTCCATGGAGAACAACGTACGGTTCCTAGCGGTGGCGCTGGATTTGTATGGTATTGCTCCACCAAGTCTGGGATGTGTTCCATCACGTCCTTAAAGTATGTCGTAAAGAATTCTGTTATTTCTTGGTCTGTTTTTATTTTGTTGAATGCTGGTCCATCACCATCATATTGCATAAATAAGGTAAGCGTGAAACTACCATCTAGGTTAGGTAAGGCAATCAACATAAAACCACCACGTGGCCAGATGTGTAAAAAGTTTTTCTCAATACGCCATTTGCCATCTTCAGTAGGCGGAATGTTCAATTCTTTATAACCGTGCGGTAACCAATTCATACTATGCGAAAACAAAAAGTCTCGCTGTTTCATCATCGCTTTGCGTACTACAGAACCAGCGCCGTCAGTTCCTAGAACGATATCTGCTTTCCATTCTTTCTCAGTATCAGTTTCAGAATCGTGGTAGGTGACTGAGGCATTTTTTAAATCTACTGCGGTAACAGCATCATCAAAGTCTATTTGAACATCTTCGTACTTATCGGCTTCATCGAGTAACAACTTGTTGAGCTCTTCACGCGAAATAGAATTGATATATTCGCCATCACGACCGCTATAATTAGAGGCAAACGTGTTTCCTTCTACATCATGTATTAATCGACCATGCATAGGAATACACAGTTCGCGAACTTTTTCTTCTAATCCTACCAGTTTTAAACCAGCTAGTCCACGATCAGACAGTGCAAGGTTGATAGAACGTCCACCATCGACAACTGCTTTGCGCATGTCTGGTCGTTTCTCAAGTATATCTACATGATAGCCTCGTTGTGCCAGTCGCAGTCCAAGCAGTGAACCACAGAGCCCAGCGCCGGTGATGAGGATATTTGTTTTTTTATTGGTTGTATTCATTAAGAAAGTTTCATTTATTGGAACATCGTCTTCGACATGCTCAGACTGACATATTAATTTTCAAAGATTCGTGTCACACTCAGCCTGTCGAAGTGCGATTTCACAGAACTAATTATTATAATTCCGACTTCAACACCTCCACAAATCTCCAACAATCCTCATAATTATTATACAGTGGCACCGGTGCGATACGAATCACATCAGGTTCTCGCCAGTCTGCAATGACTCCTTTTGCCGTAATGGCTTCAAATAAGGACTTATCGGCATTTTTAACAGCTAGGGATAATTGACAACCACGATCTTTAGGATCGCTAGGTGTAATTATAGAAATGCGATCACCATCTAATTCATTTAGGAGGTATTCTAAATAGTTAGTTAGCTGGATGGACTTCTGTCTCAGGTTATCAAATCCTGCTTTAGCAAATAGATCTAAACTTGCTCTTATGGCTACCATACTTAATATAGGTGGATTGGAAAGTTGCCAGCCTTCTGCACCGTGCATGGGTTCAAAGTCGTCACGCATTTTAAATCGTGTGTCTTTATTGTGTCCCCACCAACCGGTAAATCTTGGTAAGTCTGAATTGTTTGCGTGACGTTCATGTACAAAACAACCACCTAAACTACCAGGACCTGAATTCATGTACTTATACGTACACCACACGGCAAAGTCGGCTCCAGAGTTATGCAATTGTAAGTCTACATTACCAGCACCATGCGCACAGTCAAAACCTACCATGGCTCCAGCAGCATGGCCTAACTCTGTAATTTTTTTTAAGTCAAAAAACTGACCTGTATAATAGTTGACAGCACCTACCATAATTAGAGCAATGGTATCGCCTTGTTCTTTAAGTATTGATTCTAAATCTTCTAATCTTGGTGTATGCTCGCCAGTTCTAGGTGACCACTCGATAATATTTTCTTTATCGTCATGACCATGAAATTTTACTTGCGATGCAACGGCATAGCGGTCGCTAGGAAAAGCATCTGCCTCGATGATGATTTTAGTGCGTTTGCCTTGCGGTTGGTAAAAGCTCACCATCATTAAGTGCAAGTTTGTGGTAAGCGTGTTCATTATCACCACTTCGTGCGGTTTTGCGCCTACAACTTGTGCGGTTGTCTCTGTAAGAAACTCATGATAAGGCATCCAAGGATTCTCAGCATGAAAGTGGCCTTCTACACCAAGTTTTGCCCAATCTTCTAGTTCTTGATTTAAGAATTCTTTAGTCTGGCGTGGTTGCAAACCTAAGGAGTTACCACATAAATAAATGGAGTCTGTGCCATCGGTATGTTTTGGTATATGGAAGCTTACGCGAAAGCGAGATAAAGAATCACTCTTATCTAATTCTAATGCAAAATTATGGTCGGTCTTAAAATTCATTACTTCTTTTTAGTAATTTCTATATCGGTAAAATTAATATTAGTGGATCCATCTGCAGTTTTATGAGTCGTAGCAAATGTCAATCCTTTTATAGTTTTGAAATCTTCAAACGTAGTCGCCATTCCTATAGTTGTATCATTCTGACGGCGGTAAGCCCATTCTCTAACTTTATAGTCTTTATCATAATACATATCGTACGCATCGCCAGGAGTATAGCCACCATCGCCGGTATATAGTATAGTCACTTTATCTAGGGTGTTCTTAGAAATAGGAGCAACTTGAGATTTCTCCTCAGTAATGCTAGTTCCTTGATCCCATATCAATTTATATTCTGGTAGTAACCAGTATATATCATTTATAAAACCACGATCTGTACTTAATTGAATGCTATCAAGTGTTGCTTTACGATTATAATTTACAGTATCTTCTCGAGCGATTAACTGTACAGCATTTGTATTAGGGTTCCATGACCAGTGGCGAGTCATTACTGTAGATCCATTTTTGTCTACATTAAAACTGAACTTGATCTCTTCAATATCAGACCAGTTGTCAATTCCAGCTTCGGCAGCGATTTTTTGAGCAGTAGTGAGTTCTTTTACTTGAACTGTTTCTAGTGGTTTTTGATCATTCTTACAGCTTGCTATAAATACGAGGCAAATAAAGGCTATTACAGCTTTTTTCATGATGTTTTCTTATTTGGTTTAAAAATACAAATTCTATAGCGTTATGAAATGGTAAAGCTTTGTGAATAATCCATAACGAGAATGGGTTAAATCGTAATTTTGCAAAATGAAAGTGAAGCTAGTCGAAAAGAATAAGATGAGTAAAGGTC